>JAIUMW010000012.1 GCA_022565365.1 Oceanicaulis sp. | reverse complement strand
GGCGGGGCGCCCCTATCCCCCCCCGGGCCCCGGGCCCCCCCCAAAATGGGCCCCGGGGCGGGCGCCGGGGGTGGCCCGCACCCGGCGGGGCGCCCCGCCCCCCGTCTGCAGCCGTCCGCGCGCCCGACAGGCGCGCGCCCAATCCGCCGATGAGCGACACCCGCCAGAGTTGGCCATCCTCCTGATCTTCAGGAATGTCGAGGGCGAACACGCCCGATTCCGCATCGACCATGACCACGCGCTCTTCACCTGCCGGAACAGGGATCACACCGTCCGTATCGGACCTGATGTCTTCAGCCGGGGTCAGCGCCGCACGCCGGCCGCGCCGCAGCTGGACTTCATACTCCCCGCCGCCGTCCGCTGCAGACATCCCGATGAGATAATCGCCAGGGGGCAGGAGCAGCTCCTCCTCGCGCGCAACCGGATGACCCCGGCGGGTCTGGATGGTGAGATGGGTCTGCGAGCCTGAAATCAGCCTGCCGCCGGCATCTGAGCCGGCAGGCAGTGCGCCCACGAGCCCGCCCTCGGCCGCTTGCGCCACCGCGTCGGGATCGTGATAGGACAGCTCGATAATGTCGAGCCGAATCAGACCGTTGGTCTCTCCTGACAGGCTGATGGACCAGAGATGGTCCGCGTCCTCGTCCTCGACCGTCCACATCCAGGCGTCCTGATCGCGTCCGGACACCTCACCGATCAGAACCGCATGGCCGGCGAAACGGCGCGCCTCATCGGGCGTGTTGTTGGGCTCCTGCTCGAACAGGCGCGGCGGCGCGTAGTGCGCGGCGTCGTACTCGTCCGCCATCGCAGGCGAAACGGCCAGGAATGGCAGCATGATCGCGGCCGGGAGCACGGCGAGCCGGGGAAAATATCGGGACATGTCCATCCAGAACAGCTGGCGCCGCCGATTGCGGCATGACAGGCGCTCACCCTAGCCGCCATCGGGTGGAGAAGTAGCCCCGAACGGGTCTGATCCGGCCTCCGCCCTCGAGGCGCGTCCGGCCTGGCGGCCCTAGCGCTCCGGCGGACCGCAAATGCCTTCACGGGTGAGGTTTGGAAGCATCTCCCCACCTATCCAGCTGGCCGTGCTGAGGCCCGTCTCTACGCCCAATGCCATCACAAGATCGAGCGCGCCCAAATTCGAAACCTCGGTGATGCCCCCCGCCACTCTGGCGGCGTCGGCTCTGATCGCAGCGCCCGCACCTGCGCCGATGGCGGCCGACCCGCCATTATAGACAAGGGCATAGGTCAGGCAGCACCCAAGCCCGTTGCCCGCTTCGTACCCGTCCACGCACGATTTGGTGTCGCTTGCGAAGCTGTATAGCGACCAGGCGGCGCTGCCATACTGTACGATGTATTCCGTGGTCGACTGACCGCCCAAAGCGTTGCGGCCGAGCACCTCTCCGCCATCAGGCCGGATGCGCCACCATTGCTCGCGGCCGGCGCCGCTTGCGGGCAGCATCGCCAGCACGAAGCCTTCTGCGAGATCCGCCTCGGCCGCCAGGCGGGCGTCCTGAGGCAAGTTTGCGACATCCGTCGCACGCCTTGCGATGACAAGATCCCCTGCCAGTTCCAGCGCGCTGAAATAGTCCGCTCCAGGCGCCTCCGAACCGAAATCAAGCTCGACCCGCGTGTCGAGCACGCCGCGGGCCAAAGCGCCTTCCGGCCAATGCCTCAGCGCATCGTCCTGACGCACGACGCCTGACCAGGGATTCATCAAAATATCGATATAGGCGATGTCCACGCCGTCATTCTCATCCCAGGCGCGGTGCAGCGAGAGCACGACCGGTCCGTCGCGGAAGACATGACGGCCAGGCGCGCTGGCCACATCCTGGTCAATCACGCTCTGCAGGGTCAGCAGGAAGGGAAGGTGCGTCTGGGTAAGCGGTTGCACCTCGCTCATGCGCAACTCTCCTGTGTTGCGATCTGTCACTGCGAGCAGATTGGCGCCATGGCGCAAGCGAAGGGCTTCGGTGTCCAGGGCGGCCGCCAGCCTGTGCGCCTCATGCCCGCCGCCGGAGCTGACAATGATGTCGCGCCGGAAATTCATCCGGTGGGCCAGCCAGCGCAGTGAAAGGTCCAGATTCAGACGGGGCGCTTCGCCGTGCGCATAGCGGTTCGCGAGCCGGTCAATCAGCCAGCGCTCCTCCTCGCGGGTCTCGCCCGAAGGCCGGGTCCATCGCACGTTCAGAACAATGCCGGTCAATGCGCGCGAGGGCCGGTCCCCGTCGCGGCCCCCGACCAGATCTCCGGCGTCCTGCAGTGTGTCGCCCAGCGTGCTGAACACGCCCGACATGGCGTACCCGTCCAGATCCATGATCCCTGAATCCAGCACAGCCCCGCGCAAGGTGCCCGCGTTGGCGCCTGGCGGGGTCTCGTCGTTCAGCGAGGGCATGAAGAGCGTTCCGGCCTGGGTCTCGCTGGATTCATCAATATCGCCAAAAAGCCCGACGCTGATCGGCTGATCGAACAGCGTGGCCACCGGCTGACGCCAGGGCGACATGAGGGGCTCGCGGCGCAGCCGGCCATGCTCGAGAATCTCTGCTTCCAGAGCGATCTCTATGAAATGCAGCATATCCTCGGAGGCTGAACCGGTGAGCACCTCGTCAGGCTCAAGCCCGGCTGGCGCCGCGCCGGCGAGCGCCGGGTGGGCTTCGGTCCAGGCCATGCCCGGACCCGGGCGGTAGCGCACCCAATAGTAGTCACCCGGCTGGATCTCGGCGCCCTCCCCCGTCACCAGTCCGCCAAGACGCGCGGTGGCGCTGGCAATGGATTCGTCCAAGCTGACCGGGCCGGTTCGGGCGAGGGAACGGGAAATGTCGCCAGCCGGAACATCTGCCGCACGCGATCCGAGCGCCTCGGTCAATGCCGCTTCCAGCCGTGCTTCATCCGCGATCGCAGGCGCTGCCTGACGCGGACGCATCGCCGCCTCGGCCTTGAGCCCCGCGAGCGCCCCGCCGGCATCTCCAACCCGCAGGAGTTGCGCGTCATAACCCGCCATTTCCAGAAGCGCCATCAACAACAGGCTCTGATCGATGGCGTTGCCGGCGCGGGCAGATAATGTCGCCTGCGCCCCTCGCAGCACGCCGTCATAGGGCTCGTAGCGCACAGCCTCGGCGACGAAGAGGGCAATGTCGTCACCAAAGAAGTCCAGCCCCTCGACCGCAGGCATGATGTCGAAACCGGCCTCATCGACGAGGGGGCGGATGGATGAAATCCGGTCCGCCGCGGCAAGCGCGTCATCAATGACAGACTGGAAGACCTCCGCGCGGCCCGGCGCGTTCGCCCGCGCAGACCCCACCGCGGCGCCTGCCGTCACCTCCCGCGATGCCCCCTCTTCGCCCAGTGCAGGCGCGGCCGTCAAAGTCAGTGCGGCATGAGCCGCGATCAGGGTGGCGCGAATGGACATATGACGATCCCTCAGAAACTGACCGGGTTTGCATTTCAGTCTGGACCAGGCCGGGCGCCGCCAGCAGACCCGAACGGGTGCAGCGGACGCGGTTGTTGGCGCACCCGCATACCCTGATCTGAGTATTCCTCACGGCGCCGCTTACGGCCCACATGGCGCAGTACAGGCACAACCCCGGCTCTCAGGCCAGCCTTGGCCAGATCGCAACTGCCATTCCGCCCGGGCGACTGTGGGAAATGCCTGCCTGAACCTGCCGCGCCGCCATTGATCGCTGTGCCGGTGCAACGCGTCCCGGCCCATCGCCAGCGGCCGTTCCGGCGCCTGAAAGGACCTTGCCCATGAATGTCGCCACCCCGGTTCATCCTGCAGCCAAGCGTCCGGCCGAAGGTTTGACCGCAGACCAGCGCAAGCGTCTGCTGGATGCCACGACACGCCATCATGTAGCCCGGGGCGACACTCTGATCGCCCCCGGCGCATTGCCGGACCGGCTGTTTATAGTCCTGCATGGCAAGTTCCAGGTGGAGCCGGCGCACTCAGCCGGCGCGGCATGCACAATCGGCGCAGATGGCATCATCGGGGCCGCCGCGTTCCTGTCTGGCAAGGCCGCACACCAGACCGTCACGGCCCTGCGCGACAGCGCGGTCCTGAGGCTGGAGCGCTCGGCCTTTGACCGGATCGTCTCTGATTGCCCTGACTCCTTCCTGGCGATCCTGCGCCATCTGATGACCGAGTTTGGCGTACCGGCGGCGCCGGGGCTCAACCCGCAGGCGTCGGAGACCCAGCGCATCGTTGCGGTCGTGCAGGGCGGCGGCGAACCGGCGCCGCCTGTCTTCTGGACCGCCCTTCGCCACGCCCTCGAGCGCGCCGGAGCCACCGTGGTCGATGCCCGGGACATGCGCCGCCGGTTTGGTGCAGACGCCATCGACAGGCACGGGCTGGCGGCGATGCTGAACGGGTTGGCCAGCGAGGCGGGGCCACTGGTCTGCCTCACCGATCCGGCCCTGACTGAATGGACCGAACGCGCGATCGCGCAGGCCGATGAGGTGGTGATCGCAACACGGGGCCCGGCCCCGGCGGGCGGGCTGAGCGAGATCGAGCGCTGTGCGCTTGAGCTGCATGACAGCCGGAATGTGCGCCTGGTCCGCGTCCACGATCACCGCACGCCCACGACAACCGGCACAGCCGCCTGGCTGGCGCGTATCGACGCTTTCATGAGCCCCCATGTGGCGCTTCAGGACCAGGTGGATTTCCTCAGCCTGGCGCGCTTTCTCACCCCGCGGGCGATCGGCTTTGTCGCGGGCGGCGGCGGCGGGCTGGGCGCCGCCCATGTCGGCGTGTTCCGGGCCTTCTCAGAAGCCGCCGTCGAGTTCGACATCTTCGGCGGGACCAGTGTGGGCGCGGCGATGCTGGCGGGGTTCTGCCGTCTGGAGGACGCCGAGCGCCTGGACCTGGGCGCACACCGCATCTTCGTCGAAAGCAAGAGTTTCAAACGTTTCAGCGTCCCGAAATACGGCCTGCTCGATCACCAGAATTTCGACCGCGCCCTGCAGCGCGAATATGGCGAAGACACGCTGATCGAGGATTGCTGGCGGCCGTTTTTCGCCGTCGCCACCAACCTGTCCACAAAATCCCCCGAGATCATCCGGCGCGGCGTGATGTGGAAGGCCGTTCGCGCGTCCAGCGCGATCCCCGGCATGCTGCCCCCGATGTATACCGATGACGGGATGATGCTGGTCGATGGCGGGATCATGGATAATGCGCCCCTGGACGCGATGCGCGCACTGAAGTCGGGGCCGAATGTACTGGTGCATTTCAACACCGCCGATGCCCGCCGCTACAAGGTCGACTATGACGCGCTGCCGGGCCGCACGCAGCTATTGGCCGGCCTCATCAACCCGTTCCATCGCCTGCCGCGCGCGCCCTCGGTCACATCTGTGTTGTGGCGCAGCCTGCTGGTCCATCAGAAGGATGATCTGAACCTTGGGCCCGGGGATTTTGAGCTTCGCCCGCCCAGAGCGCGTGGCGCCAGCGTCATCGACTTTTCCAAACACCGGCAGGTCTACCTCGCGGGCTATGAATGGACGCAGGCGCAGATGGCGGCGCGCAACACGGCAGGCGACGGCAGCCTGGCCTCGGTCATGGCCGCGTCCCGGATCGGGCTGGAGGCCTGAAACGCGTGGATGGACGCAAGATGGAACCGGGCGTTTTCCTCTGGCGGCGCCGGACCCGATTTGCCAGACTGCGCCGGCAGGCGGTGATCCGGTGACGGATCGGCTGGAGGGCGGGATTATGCAGGACGCGGACAATCCCGCACCGCCGGAAAAAATCCGGATCATCGTCACCGAGGATGATGAACCGGTGCGCCAGCGATTTGTGTCCGTCCTTTCCGACTGGGACGGCTGCATTCTGGTCGCCGATTGCGCTACCCTGGACGAAACGGGGGCGGCGATCCGGGCCCAGCCCATCGACCTTTTGATCACCGACTGCAAGCTGCCCGACGGCTCCGGGATCGACGCGATCCGCCTGTTGCGCCATCTTCAGCCGCAGGCCGAGGCCATGGTCATTTCCGTGCTGGCCGATGAGACGACTGTGCTGAACGCGGTCAAGGTCGGCGCGACAGGCTATCTGCTCAAGGATGCGGGACCGCTGGACCTGATCCAGGCCATCACCGACCTGATGGCCGGGCACTCGCCGATCTCGCCGCGCATCGCCAGGCTGCTGATGCGAAATCTCGGCGCCGACCCGGCGCAACCGGCAAGGACAGAGGCCTCGGGCACGCTGACCACGCGCGAGATGGACATTCTTTGGGGCATCGCCAAGGGCTTTACCAATAATGAGATCGCGGAACGGCTGGGCATCTCGCGCCACACCGTGCCGGTTCATGTGCGCAATATCTACAGGAAGCTGGAAACGTCGAACCGGACCGAAACGGTTTTCGAGGCCAGCCGAATGGGGTTGATCCGGCTGTGAGGGGCCATGGCGGTGCGGGGATGATCCAGCACGCATCCGGCGCCGCTGCGGGCCCTGGCCGCGACGGCCCATCCGCTGTGGCCTCCGCCAGGACCGGCGCCCGCTTCCTGATCCCCAGCGCGGTCATTCTCGTGCTGTTTGTGGTCGTGATCACCGCGGCCTTCTGGATTCGCCTTCCCCTGCCCGATGACGCGGTTCATCTGGCAGAGGTGGAAGTCAGTCTGGACGGAGGACCGTTTGAGACGGTCACGCTGCCGCACCGTTGGCCCGCGGCCGGCCCCAACGCCAACACGATTGCGACCTATCGCGGGGTGACTCCGCGAACCCCCGGCGAGCCGGCAGTCTTGCTGATTTCCGGCGTCCGTCATGACCTGCATCTGAGTGTGGACGGGCAAAACGTGCAGCCAAACGCCAGTGGCCTGCGGCGGGACAGCAGCCTGGGCGCAACCCATGTCTTGCACCTTCGACCCACCGAACGCGATGTCTCGGACATTGAGCTGCGACTCGAACGCAGCACCGGCTTCTCCCCCGGCTACCTGTCCGACCTCTACCTTGTGACAGAACCGGCCTTCGATCAGGTCCGATGGGCCTGGCTGGTGGCGCAGTCGGATTTCCACCTGGCGACTCAGGTTCTCCATGGCACGGTTTTGCTGGGGATCTGGCTGCTGTGGCTACTGCGGCGCAAGGATCCGGTGTTCAGCTGGATGGCGTTGCTCGCCAGCGCTGCATTCCTCACAGAACGGTTTTTGCTGCTCATCGAGGCCACCGAGCTGAGGCTCTTTGCGGTCGCAGGCTTTGGCCTGATTGGCTACGCCTTTGCCCTGGCGTTGATCGGAGCGCCGCGCCCGCGCTGGGTGAAAGTCTCCATTGTCCTCGTCCCCGCCCTGCTTCTGGGCGGCGCCCAGTCCGGCCTTGTCCCGCCCATGCTGGCAATTGCGCTGAGCGGATCGACCGCCATTCTCTTCAACGTGATGGGCGGCTTCCTGCTGTTGCGCCATGCATGGCGTGAGGCTCAATGGGACCGGGCCGCAATGGCGTTCTTTTTCCTCTCAACCGCCTGGTATGGCGTATATGATTTCGGCGTGGGCCTCGGCGGGATCGACGCAGCCTGGTTTCTCAGCCACCACATGCGCGCCTTCGGGTTGCTTCTGGTGCTTTTCCTGCTCATGCGCTGGCTCGCCACCAGCCTGGACGCGGTTGATCGCGCCAACGTAACCCTCCGTACAAAGCTGGCCGAACAGAAACAGGAACTCACCCTGCTGCACAGGAAAGAACGGGTGCGCATCAGGGAGGCGGCGCAGGAAAGCGAACGCAAGCGCCTGATGCGCGACCTGCATGACGGGTTGAGCGGGCATCTGGTTTCGATCATCGCCCTGAGCGAAAACGGCGCGCGCGACAACAGGCTGATCGAGGACACCGCCCGCGCCGCGCTTGATGATCTGCGGGTGGTCATCAACTCGCTGGACCTGGAGGATGACGATCTGCGCCTTGCGCTGTCCGGTCTTCGCGAGAGCGCCGAACCGCGATTATCGCGTCTCGGTATCAGGCTTGACTGGTCGACGGCGCAATTGCCCGAGGTGCGCGGGATCAAGCCCGGCAATTCGCTCGCGATCCTGCGCATTCTTCAGGAAGCCGTCACCAACGCCATTAAACATGGCGACAACGGCCCCATCCAGGTCGAAGCTGGCCCCAGCGGCGAGGATGGGGTGCTGCTCAGCGTCACGAACCGGACCTCGAATACCAAGCCCGGCGGCAACGGCCAGGGACTGCGCAATATGCGGCTGCGCGCCGCCGAACTGGGCGGGGAGGTCCGGTTTGAGATCTATGACGGCGTGGCGCGGATGTCGCTGGTCTTCCCCAGAGATCTGGGAGCCGCAGAGCGGGATGGTGAGGCACCCGCAATCGCCGGGTCAGAAATTGGTGGTGATCCGCATCCATAGTCTCGACTGGTCCTGATACTGCCCGAAAAGGCCCTGGCTGCGGCCCCAGATCAGATCGCCGCCCAGAGACAGCAGAAGGGCGTCAGACTGGCGCCATTCCAGCCACGGACGCAGCGCGCCATCGCCCTGGTTCAAACTGCCCAGCAGCTCGGACTTGAGCCAAAGCCGCTCATTGCGAAAGGCGCGCTGTAGCCGCAGCGTTGCGATGACATCCGTCTGCGGGCGCACAAGGGTCATCCCACCGGCGTCAATGTGATCAACGCCGATCTGCAAATTGACGAACACCTCGTTCGGCGCGCTCCAGTCGAGGCCCAGACCGGCCAGATAGCGGGGGCGATCGGTGGCGGCGATGAAAGGCGCCGCAAGCACATTGACCGGCTGGTCAGGCGTGTAGGCCGCTTCAAGGCGCCATACGCGAGGCCCGTCCGAGCGCTCAAATGTGGCGCCGATCAGCGTGCGGCGCGGATAGCGCAGCTCAACCACCGGGCCGGCCGGGGTCAGGACTGCAGCAAAGACGGGCTCGGTCTCCGGGCCTGAAATCAGCACCAGGCTGGCCTCCGAGTGGCCGAGCGGCCTCGACACGCGCAGGCCATAGGTGGCGTCGCTGAGATACCGGTCACGCGCCGAGACCATCACCGGCGGCGTGGCTGCGCCTTGAGGAAAGCCGGCCCGGAGGCGCGGCGCGCGCGGCGCGAAGGCGTCGCCCGCAAGCGGCAACTGATTGACCGTAGGGTCAAAGGCGGCTGCGCCATCAAACTCCATGCCCCCAATCTGCCCCTGCCACCGGGCGCCCCAGCGCGCCAGCCTTTGCGGGCGCACCTCCCCGAACACAGCCTCGGTCCGGCTGATCGGATCGAACCGGTCGGTCACCTGCAATCCGTCCAGAATGCCCCAGGCCAGGCTCTGCTTGCCGAGGGTGAACCGGTGGTCGCCGGTTCCCAGCGTGATGAAAGCCCGGTCCAGTTCAATGCGGCCATGCGGGCCGATATCCACAGGCCGCGACGCGCCCGAGAAGGTTTCGGTGGTTCCAGGCCCGGTCTCGTCAGAGAACGCCACGAGGCGGCCCGACACCTCCGCGCGCCAGCCCGCCGTGCTGCGCAAGAGATAGCGCGGCTGCACGCTGATGCGCGCCAGCGAGGCCGCGCTGTCATCCAGGCGGATCGCCGCTTCGGACTGGGCCTTGATGCGCAGCACGCCCGAGATGGTGTCGGCATGGGCGTCCGTCTGCACGCAGAGCGCCAGCGCGGCGGCGGAGCAGGCGATGGCGGCGGGCGAGGCGGCGGGGCGGGTCATGAGGGTCTAGCGGACGGCCGGCGCGCCGAGCGCCAGCTGCCCGGACGTGAGCACCCGGTCATCAAGTTCGGGCACATAGCGCATGTTCTCAAAATGCACCCGCGTCGTATGGCCGGTCTGCAGATTATGGGCCTCGAACCGCATGGCCGTCCAGGCGCCGCCGATCACCTCCTGCTCCGTCACCTCAACGCGTTTGAGCGGATTGCCGGATACATCGTCATAATCGACCCGCACCGGGAAAAGGGTTTCGGGGTCTACCAGGGCGCTGAAACGGCTGTAGCCGATTTCCCGCGCGATCTCGGGGGTGCGCACCTGGCCTTCAAGGGCGATGAGGCCGGTTTCAGGGTCCGGCAGGCCATTGGAGAAATACCAGTCATTCAGATTGAAGGTGAAATTGTCCTTGATGTCGCCATAGGTCAGATCGGTCCCCATGAAATAGCTTCCACGCTCCGACGACGGCAGACGCCGGACACGCTCGGTCGCCGGCAGGTACAGCCAGTTCTCATCGGCGGAGTCCGGCCTGTCATGGGTGAGGAACGCCGTGTCGGCGATGGCGGCGGGCGCGCTGAAGAAAATCCCGATGCGGACGAAACTGTCCTTGTCGGAGTGGATCATCAGGGCGCGCCTGTTGCGCACGGCGCCGGACGAAGCGGTCAGCTCGAAGATCATGTCGCCGGCGCGGCCCTCATTGGCCGGGCGGTTGGCGATGGCTTCGGCCAGGGCCTGGGCCGGTTCATCAGCTGCGGCGATATCCGCGATGAAAAGGCACGCGGCCGCCAGGGCGAATTGCTTAAGCATGCTGCAGACTCCGTGTCCGGTTGAAACGAGCGAGCGCGAAGGCGCTGGGGATGATGAGCAAGGCGCCGGCAAGGGATCCGAAGGCGCCGACGGCGACCAGGAAGCCGAACCATCTCAGCGGCGGGGCGGAGCTCAGGCAGATGACAGCCAGGGCGGTCCCGATCGCCAGCGCGGAGTAGAAGCATGCGCGCCCGACCAGGCGGTAATCGCTCTGCATGGCCTCTTCGAGACTGTCTCCCGCCGCCAGCCTGCGCCGCAGATGGGTGATCAGGTGAATGCCGAAATCGATGCCCAGCCCGGTGGAGATGGCCGCCGTCATGGAGGTCGCCGGCGCAATATCAATCCCGAAATACCCGATGGCCGCGTAGACTGACAGAACGCCGACCGCGACGGGGACCATGGCCAAAGGCGCATAGACCATGCTGCGCAGCATGATCAGCGCGCAGGCGAAGATCAGAACCAGCGCCAGGCCCAGACCCCGGAAATGGTTGTCCGCCAGCTGGCTCATCCACCCGTCGTTCACCGCCACGCGCCCGCTGACGAAGGCGGACAGCCCGCTTTGCGCCGACCAGTCGGCGAGCCGGGCCTCGAGCGCTTCAACGACCGGCTTGGTAAGCTGGTAATTGTCGGTCGAGAGCCTGGCGCGGACCAGCGCATGGGTCTGCAGATAGTTGATCGTCTCGCGAAAATCGTCCGGCGGGGCTGAGGACTCATACAGGAACATGTACTGGGCGGGCGCGCTCGGGCGCGCTGGCAGCTCTCCCGGCGGGCTGCCGGTCAGCGCCGTATGCATGACCGATACATATTCATCGATGCCGCTGACCGACGACACATAGGGCAGGCGCGCCATCTCCTCGCGAAGCGCCCGGATAGACGCGAGCGCAGCCGGAGCCATCAGCCCGCCTTCCTCGTCCGCGACCACCATGACATCGAGGAAATTGACGCCGCCAAGGCGCTCATTGAGCACCGTGTCGGCCTCGATGATCGGGTCGCCGGCGCCGAAATAGCGCTTTCGCTCATAGTCGAACTGAGCCTGCACAGCGAACACGGCGAGGCACGCGATCAGGAGCGTGGTGAAGGTGAGCGAGGCGGCGGGATGCCTCAGCGACCGCGCCGAGACAAATCCGATGCAGCGCTCGATCCAGCCTTCACCCGTCTCTTGTGATGCAGCGGCGCGGGCCTTCGCGCCGGGTTGCAGATTGGTCAGTATCAACACTGCCGGCAGCGCCGTCAGGCTCAGTATCCAGGCCGCCAGAACGCCCACCGCCGCGTATTGGCCGAACTCGCTGATCGGCTGCATGGCTGCGCCAAAGGACAGGCCGGTGAAGCCGGCAATGGTGGTGACGCTCGTCAGGGTGATGGGCATCCACGTCTTGCGCAGCGCCAGCGCCGCAGACTGGCGGGCGTCCAGATCGCTCTGCAGCTGGCGTATGCGCATATAGATCATCGACACATGCAGGCTGTCGGCCACCGCAATGGCCATGATCACCACCGGCAGGGCGGTGGTGATGAGATAGTATTTCGACCCCAGCCAGCCCAGCGTGCCAATGGCGATGGCCGCAGAGCCCGCAATCGTCAGCAAGGGTCCAAGCAATCCGGGCACGCTTCTGAGCGCCAAAAAGACGATCAACAGCACGGTGATGATGGCTGCAGGCAGGAAGATCATCGTGTCATGATCGACAGTGTCGGCGAGGCGGGCGTTCATGGCCGCCACACCCGCGATGTGAATCTCGAATTCACCGCCATTTTCGGCCTCGGCGGCGATAAGCCCTCTGAGCTGCGCCATGACCCCGTCGGCGTTGTTGGGGTCTTCCACAGGCACCACCAGCGTCATCAGGCGCCGGTCCGACGACACCAGGCTGCCGGTCAGCATGGGCATGTGGCCAAGGCGCTCAAGCGCGATTGCGGCGGCTTGCGGCGTCAGGGCGTCTTGCGGAACGATCCATTCCACCGCCAGATCGCCGTCCTCGCCCCAGATCGCACGCACCGAGGCGAGGCTTCGGACATCATTGCTGCGCACGCCAGGCAATGCGCGCACCGCGTCATCCAGGCGCTGCAACGCGCTCAGCGCCTCGACGGAGCACAGATCGCGCCGGGTTGTCGACGCGATGCCGACAATGATCGGATCTTCCAGACCAAAGGTCTCGCGCGCCTCGTCACGCGCGAGGGCGAAGCGGTGATCGGCCGGCACGAAGGCGTCTACCGATGGATCCTTGGCAATGGCGAGCAGACCCGCCGCACACGCCAGAATAACAATCAGCGCAAGGCCGAGGGTCAGGCGGGGCAGCGCCAGAACGGCGTACCAGAAATCCCGCTTGTATGTGTGAGATGCGCCGTACATGTCCCCTCCCCTTTGAAGCCCGCAGCCAGATCATCTGACCCTGCGCAACAGGCTTCAGGACGAGGCGCAGCCGGACCCTTGCCGGACACCCATCCTCAAACCAGCGCGCAGCCGCACTCGAGCGAGCCAGTGGCAAGGATGAAGGGGAGCCGCCGCGAGCACACTACCCAGTAATGGGTAGCATGCTGACCTCCGGCCGTGAGTTTGCGCCACTTCGCCGAGGCGGCGTCATGGTTTTCCTTGAAGTCTGATCGTGTGAAGAGGTAACATTCGAAACCGAAATGATTGTGGACCGGGGAAGGACGGCGGCGAAACTCTGCAGACTTCGCATCCGCAGGAGCCTGTGTATGGCTCGCCCCCTTCAGCGTAACGGTGGATGGCTGTTCTCGACCGCGTTGTTTAGCCCCCGCCCCGTCTCCCGGCTCACATCGATCCCGCGCTTGCGCAGCAGGTCCTCGACAGTGCGCAGCGACAGCGAAAAGCGGATATACATCATTACCGCCAAGCGGACCCCCTCGGACTACGTCTTGAATGCGCAGAGCGTCTTGAATGCGCAGAGCGGATTTCTCACCCGCGAACGCTACGCAACCGCCCCGCCAAGCTCACGCCGGTTGTTATCTGACAACCCCTCGGGCGCGGCTTGCCGCGTCTGCCGTCCGCGTCCGGCAGATCCGGCGCAGGACGGTTGCGGCACTTTCGCCATAAGAGCCAATCAACCTGGGGCGCTGCGATGACGGCGTTCATAGCAGACTTTCCTGACTCCTATTGCGGACCGCCCGCCCTGCCCGGCAGCCTGTGGCAGACCTGGAACGGTGATCCTTGGCTTCTGGGCGCGCTGGCGGCGCTCGCGCTTGGCGCAGGGGTGCTCGCCCTCCGCAGGGGGCCCGGCGCGGGCGCGCGCAATCCGGCCCTTCTCGCGGCCTGGCTGATCGCGTTTGTGCTGTTCGTCTCGCCGCTCTGCACGCTGGCAGTCGCATTGTTCTCGGTGCGTGTGGTCAATCATATGGTGCTGGTGGCCCTGCTGGCTCCGCTTGTGGCCTACGCGCTGGGAGGGCGGCGTTTGACAGGCGGTCTCACCGCGGCCGTGGGCGTACACGCCGTCATCTTCTGGTTTTGGCACGCCCCGTCCCCTTATCAGGCAGCGCTGAGCCATGATGGCGTGTACTGGGCGATGCAGCTCAGCCTGCTTTTCAGCGCCGTGTGGTTCTGGCGCGCGCTCATGGCGCGATGGGATGACCTGACCGCGACGGCAGCCACCCTGGCCGGATTTGCCGCGCAGATGGGCCTGCTTGGCGCGCTCATCACGTTTGCGCCGCAAGCGCTTTACGCGCCGCACGCGTTCACGACGGCCGCGTGGGGACTGGCGCCGCTTGAGGATCAGCAGCTGGCGGGGCTCATCATGTGGGCGCCTGGCGTGCTGCCTTATCTTGCTGCGTTGGCAATGGCGATCGGTTCTGCCCTGCAACGGTCCGGAGAAGAAGGCGCTTCAAGGTGATCCTCCTGACCCTGAAGATCGTCCATATCGCGGCAATCGCCGTCTGGGCAGGCGGGCTGGTCGCCCTGCCCGCCCTGTTGCTTCGCAATGACGAGATGTCTGGCCGCGCCGCGGTGGTGAGCCTGCATCATTTCTCCCGCTTTGCCCATGATGCACTGATCTCGCCCGCCGCCGTGCTGGCGATCGCCAGTGGCACGGCGCTGATCTTCTTCGTGGCGGCAGACCACTGGCTGTTTCTGAAACTGGTGGCCGTCGCGGGCATGGTCGGCGTCCACATGCTGATCGCGGGCGCGCTCGATCAGCTGGAAGAGTCTGTGGTGCGCCTCGCCCCGTGGAACCGGACGGTTCTGACGATAGCGGCAAGCCTCTTCATCCTGGCTGTACTGGCGCTGGTGCTCGGGCGTCCGGTCATTCCAACAGACTGGATGCCAGAGTGGCTTCTCGAGGGTCAGGACGGCGAATTGCCCTTGATATCGGACGGCTCGAGCGCGGGCTCTGGCTCATCGGGAAGGGACACACCGATCTGATGTTCAAACACCAGCTTCCCCCCATGCCAGCCTGCCCGCGCGACAAGAGCCAGCGCCATCCAGCTGAGGATCAGACCCCATGGCAGGATGGCGTCTGCCCCCTGCTGCAGACGCAAGGACCAGCTTGCCGCCATCACACCGAGCAGCACCATGGCGGCGAGCGCATGGCTCCACGCGGCGGCGCGGCGGCGCACGCCGGGGACCAGCACAAGTTCGGCCATGCCAGCGAGCGCAGCCAGGCAGCCCATCAGGAAACCGCCTCCGCTGGCCCACAGTGCCGCGCGCGCCCAGAACAGATCGCTGGTCCACCAGTAGGCCACATCACAGAAGGCCAGCGCGAACGCCCCGGCTATCGGGAACGCCACCAGCATCGCGTGGATGGGATGGCCGGCAACGGCGATGCGGCTGTCGACATCGTGATAGGCGGGATTGGCGGCAGAGGGGTTGTGATGATCCTGTCCGGCCTGGCTTTCCTGCGTCGTCATGTCTGGGTTTCCCTGCTGGCTGTTCCCGTGCTGAGCGGATGCGAAGGAGCGCTCTCCACGCTCGACCCGTCAGGGCCTGCCGCGCAGTCTGTCGCGACGGTATGGTGGGTGATGATGATCGGCTCGCTCCTCATCCTTGCGATGATGATGGGCCTGATCCTGTGGCCATTTCTCAAACGGCACAAACCCGTAGACGTTCCCGAAGCGCTGTGGCTTTGGAGCGGCGGGCTGGCATTTCCCCTCATCGTGCTGACCGCGCTTCTGATATGGGGCCTGCCTGCGGGGCAATCCATGCTGGCAGGCCGCACACCCCCTGTCGCGACGGTGGAGGCGGAAGCGTTCCAGTGGGGCTGGACCTTCCGCTATGAGGGCAGAGAGGGTGACACGTCTGACGTGCTGCACATCCCCGCTGGAGGGCCGGTGGACGTGGCGGTCAGCTCGATCGACGTCATCCATGCCTTCTGGGCGCCGCGCCTTGCCGGCAAGGTCGACGCCATTCCCGGCCAGACCAACATCCTGCGCATCGAAGCCTCCGAGCCAGGCATCTATGCAGGCCAGTGCGCGGAGTTCTGCGGGCTCGGCCATACGGCCATGCGGTTTACCGTGATCGCGCATGCCCCCGAGGCCTATGAGGCGGCTCTGAGCGCGGCGCTGGCGGGGGACGGCGGCGGATGAGCCGCATCCCGCCCATCACCCTTCACCGGGCGCTGCATGCCGTGTGGAAGGCGCCGCGCGGGCCTGGCGCATTATCGGCCGTCAATCACTCGGTTGTCGGGCGCCGCTTCATCATCACCGCCTTCGTGTTCTTCGCGATTGGCGGGCTTCTGGCCATGCTGATCCGCGCCCAGCTTGCGCGGCCGGAAAACCCGTTCCTCGGTGCGGACGCCTACAACCAGATCTTCACCATGCACGGCACGGTGATGATGTTCCTGTTTGCGATCCCGCTGATCGAGGGGGTGGCGCTGTACTTGTTGCCGAAAATCCTTGGTGCGCGCGATCTCGCCTTTCCGCGCCTCTCCGCCTTCGGATACTGGTGCTATCTTTTTGGCGGCACGATCATTCTCGCATCCATGCTGATGGGCGTGGCGCCGGATAGCGGCTGGTTCATGTACACCCCGCTCTCCTCCAGCACCTACACGCCGGGCGTCAACGCCGATGTCTGGCTGCTGGGCGTCACCTTTGTGGAAATCTCCGCCATCTGCGCGGCGGTGGAAATCGTGGTGACCATCCTGAAAGTGCGCACGGCAGGGATGTCGCTGACGCGCATGCCGCTCATGGCCTGGTACCTGCTGGTCACGGCAGGGATGATGCTCCTCGCCTTCCCGCCGCTCATTCTGGGCAGTGTGCTTCTGGAGCTGGAGCGCGCGTTCGACTGGCCCTTCTTCGACCCCGAACGCGGTGGAGCCTCCCTGCTCTGGCAGCACCTGTTCTGGCTGTTCGGCCACCCGGAAGTCTACATCATCTTCCTTCCAGCCGCCGGGGCCGTAACCACGCTAATTCCCGTCTTCGCACGCACGAAAATCGTAGGCTATGGATGGATCGTGGCGGCGATCATCTCACTGGCATTCCTCAGCTTCGGGCTTTGGGTGCACCACATGTTCACGGTGGGCATACCCCATCTGGCGCTCGCTTTCTTCTCGGCGGCGTCCATGCTGGTGGCGGTGCCGACCGCGATACAGGTCTTTGCGTGGACCGCCACCCTGATGCGCGGACGCCCGCAGATGAGCCTGCCCATGCTCTACCTGATGGGCTTTTTCTCGGTCTTCATCCTTGGCGGGCTGACCGGCGTGATGCTGGCGCTGGTGCCATTCAACTGGCAGGCCCACGACACCCATTTCGTCGTCGCCCATTTGCACTATGTGCTGATCGGCGGGTTCGTATTCCCGATGCTGGCCGCAACCTCTTACTGGCTGCCGCTGATGACGGGCCGCATGCCGGTGTTCTCGGTGTCGAGATCGGCCTTCTGGCTGATCTTCCTCGGCTTTCACGGCACGTTCCTGATCATGCACTTCACCGGGCTTCTGGGGATGCCACGGCGGGTCTTCACCTATGAGGGCGGGCTGGGCTGGGACGCGCCAAACCTCATTTCCTCGATTGGCAGCTTCGTAATGGCGGCGGGCTTTGCGCTTTTTGTCGTTGATATTGTGCTGCAGCTGCGCTTCGGGCGGCGCTTCCGGCGCAATCCGTGGGGCGGCACGGGTCTCGACTGGGCGATGCCGGCACCTGCGCCAAGCTATAACTTCGCCTCTCTGCCGCTCGTCACAAGCCGTGATCCGCTGGAAGACAATCCGCGCCTTGGCGCCGATATCGCGGCAGGCAAGGGTTATCTCGCCGGTGCGCCGCGCGCAGAGATGGAGACGCTGTGCGTGGACATGGTCAGCGGCGAGCCGGACCATGTACTCCTCCTGCCAAAGAATGATTACACCCCCTTCCTCATGGCTGGGGGGCTGGCGGTGTTCTTCGTCTTGTTCCTCTTCAGCGCCTACGCGTTTTCGCTTGTCGGCGTGGTGATCGCCGCCGTGTTCGGCTGGCGCTGGCTCTGGTCGCTGGGCGCCAGGACCGATCCTGAACCCCTCGATGCCGGGCATGGCCTTGTCCTGCCCGTGCATTATGCGGCGCGCTCCGCGCCAACCATTCTGGGCCTGAAATACTTCCTCGCCGCCAATGCGGCCTTCTTCGGCTCGCTCATCTTTGGCTATCTCTTCTTGTGGACGACCGCACCGGACTGGCCTCCGCCGGACATTCTGGACATCGATCTGCTGCGCCTTGCTACGTTGGCGGCGGGCCTTGCAGGCGCTGGCGTGCTCGCCCGTCTGGCCCGGCGCGCCAATGACAAGGGCGACGCGCGCTGGCGCATGCTCGCCCTGGCCGGATCGGCGCTTGCGAGCCTTTTGACGCTTGCGGGGCTTGGCGCACTTGCGCTTCTGAACGCGCCATCGCCCGTCAGTCACGCCTATGGCGCGATTACGATGGCCGTCATCGGGTATGCCGGACTGCATGTCCTTCTGGGCGTGCTGTTCACGGCTTATGCGCTGGCGCGCCATCTTTTCGGCTATGTATCCGCTGTTCGCAGCGCTGACATGCGCGGCGCAGAGATCTGGCAGGCCTATACCGCCATCACCGCCCTTGCTGGCCTCGCGCTGATAGTATTGATGCCCGGAGCGTTCGGATGAGCGGCAGAGAGCGCCCTGTCCGCGCTCACGACCTGTTCTGGCTGGTGGCAGGTTTCAGCGTCTGGGCCGGCGGCTTTTCGGCGCTCTACGGCCTGCATGCGATCGGCTGCCGGGCGGGCTGGGACGAGATGGATTTTGTCAGCCTCTCAGTGAACCGGTGGGCGCTGACCGGTGTCTATCTGGCCCATATTACCGCTGGAGCTGCGCTTTACCTGCCCCTGCGCGCGATCGCGGGCCGCTGGCAGGGCGAAAGCGCCAGAACGATGCGGCAGGTGGCTGTGGCGCTGACGCTGGCGGCATTGGCGTCAACGATCTGGAGCGGCGCACCGGTGCTGGTGCTGGAAGGGTGCATCTAGCTAGCTGTTCACCAGCCACGCAAACCCTGCAGCCAGTGCGATGGTGAAGGCCAGAAGGCCCACCGCTATGATCCGTGCCAGTACCGGTCTCATGGATGCCTCCTACACGAAGTCAAAAACCTCGGAATCGATAGCCCGCAACGGCACGCCCATATCCAACAGGGCGGTTTTGACCGCCTGGGTCATGGGTCCGGGCCCGCACAGGAAATGCGGCCAGTGGTGAGTGGCCTCCGGCAAGTGGTGTTCCAGCAACGCCCTGTCCACCTTGCCGGTTTCGCCCTGCCAGTCCTCTGGCGGGTCATCCAGCACATGAACGACAGTGAGATTCTGACTCTTTTCCAGCCATTCCAGCTCGTCGCGGAAGGTCACGTCATCCCAATCCGGATTGGCGTATATCAGAACCACTTGGCGGGTATCTCCGCGCTCGGCCATGGCGTGCAGATTGCTCATCATCGGCGTGATCCCGACCCCGCCGGCAATCATTACGAAGCCCTCGGCCTCCGGGTCATTATCGATGGAGAAAGCGCCGTACGGGCCGTCCAGATAGGCGCGCGTACCGGGCGGGGCATGGATGGCGCCGGCAGTGAAATCACCCAGCGGCTTGATGGAAAACGTCACGCGCGGGCCCTGCTCTGGCGGGGTGGAGATGGTGAAGGGGTGCTGGCGGATGGAAAAGGGCGGGGTGTCCAGCCACAGCCAGGCGAACTGGCCCGGCTTCCAGGGCTTCATCGGCTTGCCCAGCGGTTCAAACACCAGCGAATGCACACCGCCATGACGGGGAATGTTCTCTACCAGCCGCCAGGGATTGCGCCAGATGCTGAAAGGGTGGATCAGCCGTGTCCATACAAGAATGAGCAGCCAGCTGACGGTCACGCCGAGCCACAAAATGCGCTTGTCCGCCTCGCCGGTGAAATGACCGACCCCGATGATGTGGGCAATGGCCGCGCCAAATGCGATCACTGCCAGCACGATATGGCCATAGCGCCAGAGCTCGTAGGGGATGCGCAGCGTCTTGCGAAATTCCGACGTGATGACGAGCAGCACGAATGCGCCCAGCGCGACACGCGCTGAGGTCAGCTCCCACGCAGCGGTGAGCGGATTGAGATCGCCCAGCGCATCCTCAAACCAGATGTAGAGGATGGCGAAATGGCCAAGCATCAGCGCCACCGCGCCAATCGCGAAATAGCGGTGGAAGAGATAGACGATGTCCATGCCGTAGGCGCGGGTCACCGGCCGGAAGCGCGCGGTCAGCACAAACTGCAGACCAGCCGCCGCCAACGCCCCGAAGCCGAGCCCCATCGAGAAATCCCACAGGAGTTCGCGACCGGCTGCCCGCTCGCCGCCCAGGATCACGATGAAGGGCAGGGCAAGCGCAAGCGCTGCCAGCAGGACCCAGACTGTCGCCCGGACGGGTAGACGTGAGGAAGTGAAAATCATGGCTCAATAACCTTTGAACCCGCAGGCGGTTGCACGGCCGGCGGGGACAATCAGCCACAGCCGCGTAGCGCCCGCCGCCGCGGAACGATCTACGCCGGCCACAGGCGGCGCGTGCACGCCCCTGCGCCCAGACCGCCTCGCGCTTGTCCTTTTAGCAGGCTTTTCCTTCAGATGCGGGACCACACGGGGCACAGGTCATCGCCAGGGGCCAAGCACTGGCCGCGCAAACCAGACTATATAATTGTTTTTATTGATTATTCGGGATGATGGCGGTGAGGGTGGGATTCGAACCCACGAGACAGTTTCCCGCCTACACGCTTTCCAAGCGTGCGCCATCGACCACTCGGCCACCTCACCAATAAGGGCGCGGAACCTAGCCGATCTGGCGGGCCGGTCAAGCGTGTGCGCCATGGCCCGATCACGCGGCTGCAGGCGGGGTCCGGCGCCCTTGCGCAGCCCGGCGCCCGTGACGCGGGGGACGCGCGCGCCTATCTTGATACGGACGGCGCATTGACGCGCCTTGACCCAAGCTTTGGAGAGCGTCCATGCGCCTGCGCAGCGACAGCGAATTCAGGACCAATCTGGTGCCCGCCGATCAGGCGCTGCCGGGGCGGTTCCAGTCCGTGCCCACCGCTGAAACCCATTTCACCCTGGGCGGCGCGCTGAAAGCCGAAGTCCCTGCCGGCGCCGAGGAAATCATCCTGGCCATGGGCTGCTTCTGGGGGGTGGAGCGGGTGTTCTGGCGCCTGCCCGGCGTGATCAGCACGGCAGCGGGCTATGCTGGCGGCATCACGCCCAATCCCACCTATGAGGAAGTGTGCTCGGGGCGCACCGGCCATACCGAGGTGGTGCGGGTGGTGTTCGACCCCGCCCAGATCAGCCTGGATGAGATCCTCAAAGCGTTCTGGGAGGGTCATGACCCGACGCAAGGCATGCGCCAGGGCAATGATGTGGGCACCCAGTACCGCTCCGCCATATACTGGACCAGCGAGGTCCAGCGCGAGGCGGTTGAGGCGAGCGCAGGCGTTTATGGCGAGGCGCTGCGCAAGGCAGGCCGCGGCGCGATCACCACCGAAATCCGAGAGGCCGGGCCATTCTATTACGCGGAAGCCTATCACCAGCAATATCTCGCCAAGAACCCGGACGGGTATTGCGGCATTGGCGGCACTGGCGTGACCTGTCCCATCGGGACGGGGGTCAGCGCGGCGGGTTGAACACGGCGTGACCCGGCTCATCGTCTTCGACGTGGATTCCACCCTTCTGGCGGTGGAAAGCCTGGATTTCGCGGTAGAGCGCGCGCTGTCCGGTCTGCCAGACGGGGCGCAGCGCGCCGCGCGCCTGTCGGCGATCACCGATCAGGGCATGGCCGGGACTCTGGATTTTCGCGCCTCGCTGGAGCAGCGCCTGGCCATCGCCGGCCTGACGCGGGAGGCGGTGGAGGCAGCGCAAGAGGCGCTGCGCCAGCAGCTGACGCCGGGCATGGCCGGCCTGCTGGCGGACTTGCGCAAGCGCGCCCGCGTAGCGGCGGTGTCGGGCGGGTTTGCCGACCTGATTGCGCCGGCGTTGGCAGACCTCGGGTTCGCGTCCGGCGATATCCACGCCAACAGCTTCATCTATGACGACGCCGGGCCGCAGGCGGGTGTGAGCGGTTTTGACCGGGACAACCCGCTGTCGCGCTCGGGCGGCAAGGCGGTGGTGGTGCGCGCGCTCAAAAACCAGGCCGGCGCCGCGCACGCCGTCATGGTCGGCGACGGCATGACCGATTACGAAGCCTTTGCGGCGGGCGCCGCCGACGCATTCATCGGCTTTGGCGGGGTGGCGGAGCGCGCGCCGGTGCGCGACAAGGCCCCGGCCTGGGCGCGCGATGTGGACGCGCTGGCGCGGCTTCTGGAGGCGTGACGGGGGGGCCATGCTGCTGATCGCGATCCCGAAAAGCGCCAGCACGGCGCTGATGGAGACGCTGGCGCGCGCCCATGGCCTGCGCTGCGACATGTGGCGCAAATGGCCGGGCGAATGCTCGCACGAGTTTCCCGCCTTCCATTTGCAGCACAGCTATGGCTGGGAGCTGGACCCCGCCACCGCGGACGAGCTGGCGTCATCGCCCACCCTGTTCAAGCTGCACATCCTGCCCAGCACGAATAACCAGGCCCTGCTGCACGCCCTGCCCAAGGTCATCCTGCTGCGCGATCCTGACGACATCGTGCGTGCCTACAGGCGGGGTCAGGAGACCGGCGTGTACCGCCAGAAGACGGCGGCGTTTGACGGCTGCGTCACCGATGGTGACTGGAGCGCGCGCGCCAGAGAGGTCGGCCTGCATCAGGATCTGACCGCTTTCCGCGACCGCTGGCTGGCGCATCCGGGCGGCAAACACATCGTCCATTATGAGGATCTGGTGCACAATCCGCAGGGCGTGATGGCCGGCATTGAGCGCTACTGGTCCCTGCCCGCCAGCGGGGTGACGGAGCTCCTGAAACGCAAATACACGCGCCTGGGCGATCGGTCGCTGGCCGAACACAATGCGACCAAAGCCCTGTGGAAAGAGCCCGGGCGGGACGCGGGCTGAGACGGATGGGCGTGGCGTCAGCCGCCCATGCGCCGGGCGCGCCGCGCAGCGTGCGACCAGCGCCGCGCCCACAATATGAACCCGCCTGCGGTGGCGAACATCAAGAGCCCGTAGACGGCGGCCGGCACGGCGTAGGCGAGATCGCCCAAGAGCGACACCGACACCACGATGGCGAGCGTCGCGTTCTGCAATCCGCACTCCAGCGTCAGGGCGATGCGCTGGCGCATGCGCAGGGCCAGCACGCTGGTCACCGCGAACGCCAGGCCCATGGCCGCGAGATTGAGCGCCAGCGAGACGAGGCCAGCTTCTGCAAAGCGCTGGACCGTGACCGCGAGACCATCCGCCATCACCGTCGCGGCGACCACGGCGATGAACACCGCACCCGACAGGAAGCGCGAGCGCTTGTCAATTACCGCCGCGATGCCCGGCGCCACGCGGCGAATGCCCATGCCGATGGCCACGGGGATGACGGTCAGGGCGAAGATCACGAGCCCCGTGGTCACCAGGCCGACATCGGGCGCGTCCGGACCCATGAACAGCGCCAGCGCGATCATCAGCACCAGCGGCACGGTCACCACCGACAACAGACTGGCCAGCGCCGTCAGCGAGATCGACAGCGCCACATCGCCGCGCGCCATGTGGGTGAGCAGGTTGGAGGTCGTCCCGCCCGGACAGGCGGCGAGCAGCACGATGCCCACTTTCAGCGCGGGCGGCGCCGGGATCAGCGCCACAATCGCGATGGCCAGCAGGGGCAAGGTGATGAATTGCAGCACCGCGCCGGTGAGGAAGGCCTTGGGCTGGGCGAAGATGCGCCGGAAATCAGCCGGCGTCAGCCCGACGCCCAGCGCCAGCATGATGAAGGCCAGCGCAAGCGGGAGCAGTATCTGGGCGAAAACTGCATCCATGAGGGCGCACAGGTCAGGGATTCGAACCCGGCGGCAAGCATGCGCGGCGCAATCAACGCCGCGAACAGCGGCGCCGCGCGCTTGACCCGGGAAGCCGCGTCGGGCGGTGTTACGCCTCATACGAATAGATGGAGCCGACGCCATGGACCGGCGCGCCTTTCTGAGCCTCGCCGCGGCTGGCGGCGCGGCGCTCGCTCTGCCCCCGCCCGCGCTGGCGCGGGCGGGGCCGCCAGTGCTGGAGCGCCTCAACACCGATCCCACGCGCATCATCCGCTCGGGGGCGGGGCTGCGGCCGTTCCGAGCGGCGGGCTATGTGGTGCGCGCCGAGCGCTTCAGCCGGCGCCAGACCCTGGTCCATCATTACGGCCATGGCGGCGCGGGCGTGACCATGAGCTGGGGCACGACGGCGCAGGCGGTCGAGACGCTGGAGCGGGCGACGTCCGAGCGCCGCTGCGCGGTGATTGGCAGCGGCGTGATAGGCCTGACCACCGGGCTGGAGCTGGTGCGCCGCGGCCATGAGGTGACGATCTACGCCGAGGCCCTGCCGCCCTACACCACATCAAACATCGCCGGCGCCTATTGGGGCATCGCCAGCCTGTTCCGCCGCACTGATGTGGACGAGCCGTTTCTGGAGCGCATGCGCACGGCTGCCTTGCGGTCTCACCGCGCCTTCCAGCACCTGGCCAATGATCCCCGCTATGGCGTGTACTGTGTGCGCGCCTTCGATCTCTACACCCGGCCGCCGAGCGATCCTCTGGGCGCGCCGGACATGGCGTATCTCTATCCCGGCTTCCGGCGGCGGGCAGGCCCCGACGCCTGGTGGGGCCATGCCGGGGTGGACGAGTTTCACCAGCTGATGATCGATCCGGACATTTATCTGCGCGCCCTGACAGCCGATTTTGAGCGGGCGGGCGGGCGCATCCGCATGGCCCGGTTTGAAACCACAAGCGATCTGTCGCGCCTGCGCGAGCGGGTGATCGTCAATTGCACCGGGATGGGCGCGCGCGCCTTGTTCGGCGACGAGGCGCTGGAGCCCATTCGCGGCCAGCTGACCATACTGCTGCCCCAGCCGGGCATCGACTACGCCTACACCACCAGCTTCGAGGGCGCGTCGCTTTACATGTTCCCCCGGCGCGGGGCGATCGTGCTGGGCGGCTCGCACGGGCGCGGGGACTGGTCCACCGACATCGACCCGGTCGAGCAGGACCGCCAGCTGCGCGGCCATGCCGAGATGGCGCGGCGGATGGCAGGCGAGGTTTAGGTCAGGGCCTCGAAACAGGCCGCGACCCGGTCCGGATCAGTCATGAAGCCGTTGCGCGCCACGTCGAGTTCGATGAAGTTCCAGCCCGGCCCCCGGCCGGGCCCGATCATGGCCTCCGAGCTGGGTGAATAGACCTGGCCCGCCGCATGGATGCAGGTGCGCGCCAGCGCAGCCCAGCCGCCATTGTCCAGGCTAAGCTCATCGAGCCAGGTCTTCATCGGATGCCAGGTCAGGCGGCGCTCCAGCCAGGCGATATTGGCCGCGTCCTCCTCCGGCACCAGCATTTTCGCCGGGTAGTGATCCCAGAACACCATCTTGTAGCCGTCGCGGAAATCGGCGGTGCGTGCGGTCCACCAGTCGGGATAGGCGCCCGTCTCCGCATCGCGCATCACCCCGGCCCGGCGGGTTTCGGTCGGGATCAGCGCGTCGAAGAACGCAATATGCGCGATGCGCCCGGGCAGGCGGTCCGCGGCGCCGGTAATGGCGATGCCGGTGAAGGAGTGGCCGATCAGGATCACGTCGTCGAGCTCTTCGGCTTCGATGGCGTTGACGATGTCGGTGATATGGGTGTCGAGGCCGATCTCCGGGCTGATGAGATGGGCGCGCTCGCCGCAGCCCGTCAGCGTCGGCGTGATCACCCGGTGGCCCGCCGCGCGCAGGCGCTCGGCCACATGGGCCCAGCACCAGCCGCCATGCCAGGTGCCATGCACCAGGCAGAAATCCTTGCGTGTGCGGGCCCGCGACAGCGCTGGAGCGGCGGCGGCGGCGGCGGCCAGCGCAGCGGCGCCCGTGGCGAGCGAACGGCGGGTCAGTCCGGTCATGACGCCTCCTCAGGCCTGTTCAGACGCCCTCCAACATAGCCTGTCCGGACAAATGGACCAGAGCGCACGCCCCAATGCCTGCACACGCCTTGACCGGATGGCGCCGGAGCGCTACCGCCGCATGTTGCGCGCGCACGCGCGCCTCCCCTCTCCTCGCCCGCCGCTTCGCCGCGTCCGGCGCGGGGACACGCCGGAATGAGGACGATCATGGCCGAGACCAGCGCGAAGGCGGCGGACCGCCGTTTTCCTGAAGCCCGCAGCACGGCGGACCTGCCGCTCGTGGATCAGGAGATTCTGGCGTTCTGGAAGGCTGACGGCACGTTCCAGGCCTCCATCGACCAGCGCCCCGAAGACAATCAGTTCGTGTTCTTTGACGGCCCGCCCTTCGCCAACGGCCTGCCCCATTACGGGCATTTGCTGACCGGCTTCGCCAAGGACGTGATCCCGCGCTACCAGACCATGAAGGGCCGCCGGGTGGAGCGCCGCTTCGGCTGGGACACCCATGGCCTGCCCGCCGAACTGGCGGCGGAAAAGGCGCTGGGCATTTCCGGGCGCAAGGCGGTGCTGGAGCTGGGCATCGACACCTTCAATGCGGCGGCGCGCTCTGAAGTGATGAAGTATGCCGGCGAGTGGGAGACCTATGTCACCCGCCAAGCGCGCTGGGTGGATTTCGAGAAGGACTACAAGACCCTCGATATCGGCTTCATGGAAAGCTGCCTGTGGGCGTTCAAACAGCTCTGGGACAAGGGGCATGTCTATCGCGACTATCGCGTGGTACCCTATTCGTGGGCGGTGGAAAGCCCGCTGTCGAATTTCGAGACGCGGCTGGACAATTCCTACCGTAACCGGACCGATCCGGCGGTCACCGTGGGCTTCCGCATCCGTGAGGGCCAGGGCGAGCTGTCCGGCGCGCAGCTGTTGATCTGGACCACCACACCCTGGACCCTGCCGTCAAACCTGGCCACAGCGGCGGGCGCGGACATCGATTACGCGGTGATGACCAAGGATGGCGAGCGCTATATCCTGTCGGCCAACGCGCTGGAGAAATACAAGAAACAGCTGGAGGGGGCGCAGCAGATCGCGACCGTGAAAGGCGCGGCGCTGGAGAACCTGACCTACCATCCGCCGTTTGACTATTTCGAGGGCCACGAGAATGCCTTCCGTATCCTGATCGAGGACTTCGTCACCGATGAGGACGGCACGGGCGTGGTGCATATGGCGCCGGGTTTTGGCGAGGATGACCGCAAGGCCTGCAGGCGCGCCGGCATCGCCGTGGTGGTGCCGGTGGATCAGGCGGGGCGCTATACGGCTGAGATCGCCGACTATGAAGGCATGCTGGTGTTCGAGGCGAACAAGCCGATCACCCAGCGCCTGAAGGAAGAGGGCAAGCTCTTCCGCCACGACACCTATGACCACAATTATCCCCATTGCTGGCGCACCGACGAGCCGCTGATCTACAAGGCGGT
>JAIUMW010000011.1 GCA_022565365.1 Oceanicaulis sp. | reverse complement strand
CCGCGACCACTGGGGGGGGGGGTGGGGCCCGAAACCGTAGCCGGGGGGGGGGCGCCGCCTACGGCGGCAACTAAAAGCCTCCACCGCACGGCGCAATAACCCCACCCGACCCGGCGCTTTGCCCCGGCCCACCCTCCCCATCAAGGGGAGGGAAAAGAAAAGCCCCCCCCCTAAATCTCCAGCACCTGCGCGCCATCCTCTTCGCCGACGATCACCGTGCGGGCCAGGCCGATGAACAGGCCGTGCTCCACCACGCCGGGGATGGCGGCCAGGCGCCGGGCGGCGGCTTCGGGGTCGGGCAGTTCATCGCAGGCGCAGTCGAGGATGTAGTGGCCGCCATCGGTGACGAAGGGCTCCAGCCCGTCGCCCCGGCGGCGCAGGGCGACATCGCAGCGCGGCGCGCCGGACGCGCGCAGGGCGTCGAACACTTTCTTGGCGGTGATGGTGAAGCCGAACGGGTCCACCTCCACCGGCAGGGGGAAGGCGCCCAGCGTCTCCACCAGCTTGGTCTCGTCGATCACCACGACCATCCGGTCGGACGCGTGGGCGATGATTTTCTCGCGCAACAGGCACCCGCCCCCGCCCTTGATCAGGCGGAAGCGCCCGTCCACCTCGTCGGCGCCATCCACCGTCAAATCAATGCGCACGGCCTGATCCACCGGGATCAGCGGCACGCCAGCCGCCTTGGCGGCACGCGCCGTCATCTCAGAGGTGGGCACGCCGCGCAGGCTGGTCAGATTGCCCGCTTTGAGCGCCTCGCCCAGACGGGCGATGAAAATCTCGGCGGTGGAGCCCGAGCCCAGACCCAGCGTCATGCCGCTCTCGACATAGTCCAGCGCCGCCTCAGCCGCATGGGTCTTCATCGCCGAAGCGCTCATCTGTCGACGCCTCCCAGCATGACGAATTTCAGCTCGGTGAATTCCTCCACGCCCCATTTGCCGCCTTCGCGGCCAATGCCGGATTCCTTCATGCCGCCAAACGGGGTGGAGGGCGAGCCGACCATGGGTGCGTTTACGCCCACCATGCCGAACTCCAGCGCCTCGCTCATGCGGTGCACCCGGCCCACATCGTTGGTGTAGAGATAGGCCGCCAGACCGTGGCGGGTGTCATTGGCCAGACGGATCATCTCCGCCTCGTCACTGGCGCGGTAGACCGTGGCCACGGGGCCGAAAATCTCGCTCGTGGCCATGTCCAGACCCTGATCTTCGCCCGCCTCGATCAGGGTGGGCGCATAAAAGGCCCCGCCCATCTTGGCCGACAAGGACTGACCGCCCACCAGAACCTTGGCGCCGCGCGTACGCGCATCCTCAACCAGGGCGGAGACGTGCTCGACGGCCTCCTGATGGATCAGTGGCCCGACATTCGTGCGCTCGTCAAAGCCGGAGCCGACTTTCAGCTTCTCCACCCGGCGCTTGAGCGCCTTGATCAGGGCGTCGGCGACGCCGTCCTGGGCGATGATGCGATTGGCCGACACACAGGTCTGGCCCGCCGCACGGAACTTGCTGGCCATCACGCCATCGGCGGCCAGCTCCACATCCGCGTCGTCCATCACCAGGAAGGGTGCATTGCCGCCCAGCTCCAGCGAGACGCGCTTGATGCCGTCAGCAGCCTGACGCATCAAGAGCTTGCCCACTTCGGTGGAGCCGGTGAATCCGATCATGCGCACCGCCGGCGCGCCGGTCATGACCGGGCCAAGCACTTCAGCCTTGCCATTGATCACGTTGAACACACCCGCCGGGAAGCCCGCGCGCTTGGCCAGCTCGGCCAGCGCCAGCGCCGAGAGCGGCGTTTCCGGCGCGGGCTTGACCACCACCGTACAGCCCGCCGCCAGCGCCGGCCCGCATTTGCGCGAGATCATGGCGGAGGGAAAATTCCAAGGCGTGATGCAGGCCACCACACCCACCGGCTGGTGGATCGTCCAGCCGCGCGAGCCCGGCGCCTGGGTGGGCAGGGTCTCGCCGTGCAGGCGCATCGCCTCCTCGGCCGCCCAGCTGATAAAGCCGGCGCCATAGACCACCTCGCCGCGCGCTTCCTTGTAGGGCTTGCCCATCTCGGCCGTGATGATAGCGCCCAGATCCGAGGCATGCTCCACGATCAGCTCGTGCCAGCGGCGCACGATGCGGGCGCGCTCGAACACCGGCGTCTTTTTCCATGTCTGGAAAGCGCGGGCCGCCGCATCCACCGCCCGGTGTGCGCCCCCGGCGCCGATATCGGCGACTTTGGCCACCAGCGAGCCGTCGGCGGGGTTGCGCACCTCGAACGTGTCAGAGCTGTCCACCCAGCCGCCATCAATGAAGGACGCGCTCTTGAGGAGGGTGGGATCGGTCAGGCGGGATTTCAGATCGGTCATGCTCATTCCTTGGCTTTGGTCTTTTTCGCGCTCATGGCGGCGCGGAATCTTGCGGCCCAGCCGGGCTTGGTCTCCTGGCGCGCCCGGGCGAGGCCCAGCGCATCGCCCGGCACATCGCCGGTGATCACCGAGCCTGAACCGGTCATCGCCCCGGCCCCGATCTCCACCGGCGCCACCAGAGAGGTGTTCGACCCGATGAAAGCGCCCTCCCCGATCACCGTGCGATGCTTGAAGAAGCCGTCATAATTGCACGTGATCGTCCCGGCTCCGATATTGGCCTTCGCACCGACATCGCTATCTCCGATATAGGAGAGGTGATTGGCTTTTGCGCCCTCCCCCAGCCGGGATTTCTTCACCTCGACGAAATTGCCCACTTTCGCGCCCGCCTCCAGCACCGCGCCGGGGCGCAGCCGGGCGTAAGGGCCGACCTCGCAGCCAGCACCGACTTGCGCGCCTTCAAGATGGCTGAAGGCGCGGATCACCGCGCCGCCCGCCACGCTGACGCCCGGGCCGAACACCACATGGGGTTCGATCACCACGTCGGCGGCGAGCTCAGTATCATGGCTGAAGAACACGGTTTCAGGTGCGCTCAGCGTCACCCCGGCGGTCATGGCGTCAGCGCGCGCGCGGGTCTGGAAGGCGGCTTCGGCGGCGGCGAGATCGGCCCGGTCATTGACGCCCAGCACCTCGCGCTCATCGGCGCGCACCACGCGCGCGTCGAGCCCGCCGGCGCGCGCCATGGCGACAATGTCGGTGAGATAGTATTCGCCCTTGGCGTTGTCGTTGGTCAGCTTCGCCAGCCAGCCCCAGAGATGCTCGGCCCGGCAGGCGATGACGCCGGAATTGCACAGGCGCACCGCGCGCTGCGCGGGGCTCGCGTCTTTCGCCTCCACAATCGCGTCCAGCTGGCCTGGCGTCGATTCGATCAGGCGGCCATACCCGCCCGGTTCATCCGGTTCAAAGCCCAGCACCGCCACCGCCGCCTCATCCAGCGCGGCGAACACCGCCTCCACCGTTTCGGGCCGGATCAGCGGCGTGTCGGCGTAGAGCACGATCACATCACCCTCAAAGCCCTTGAGCGCGGCCTCGGCCTGGCGCCCCGCATGGCCGGTGCCCAGAGGCGGGTCCTGAAGCACGGCCAGCGCGCCCGCGGCCTCGGCGCGGTCCCCCACAGCCGGGCTGTGCGCGCCCCAGATGGTGACGATGCGGTCAGCGCCCGCGCTGCGCGCCAGATCAAGGCTCCAGTCGAGCATGGCGCGCCCGGCCACCGCATGCAGCGGCTTGGCCGTGGCCGATTTCATCCGTGTGCCCTGACCGGCGGCGAGAATCACGGCGGCGCGAGGTCGGATGGTCATCTCGTCTCCTGTCCCCGGGTCTATCCCCCGGTTTGGTCACCGTGGCCTGCGGCGCACCGCGCCTCTGCCGCCCTATAGCGCACCTGCACGGGCTGTGCGACCACATCGCGGACGCTCCGGCGCCGGATCGGGCGGCTTCAACCCGAAACCGGGCGATTTTGACATATGGCGGCGCGCTTTTGACACATGGCAGGGCTTCTTTGACCTATAAATCCGTGTTTTCGTCACCTGATTACGGGCCGGATCCGGGGCTCGAGGGGAGGCTTATCCATGCATGACCGCGACGCGCTATCCGGCGCGCGAATCGCTTTTGATCTGGATGGCACGCTGATCGACACCGCGCCGGATCTGGTGCGGGCGCTGAACGCCGCCATTGCGCCGGCCGGGCTGGACCCTGTGCCGCTCAGTGCTGTGCGCGCCATGGTGGGCCGCGGCGCCCGCGCCCTTATTGAACGCGCCTTCGCCGACGCCGGACGCCCCGCGCCGGAAGAGGGCGAACTGTCTGAGACGCTTGAGCTTTTCCTGTCGGTGTATCGCGAGGGAATCGCCGATCTGTCGCGTCCCTTCTCCGGTGTGGAAGCGGCTCTGGATGAGCTCGCCGCCGCCGGCGCGCGCCTGTCTGTCTGCACCAACAAGCCGGGCTGGCTGGCGGTCCCGCTACTGCAGGCGCGGCGGCTTGCGGACCGCTTCGAACGCATTGTGGGTGCTGAGGATTCGCCTGCGAAGAAGCCCGATCCGGCCCATGTGCTGATGGCGCTGGGCGGGGGGCCGACGGGGGCGAGGGATGTTCTGGTGGGTGATTACAGCGTCGATTTTGAAGCCGCGCGCGCTGCGGGCGCCGGCATCATATTGTTTGAAAACGGTTATGACGAAAAACCGGTCCGTACCCTGGGCGCGGACCGGCTTTTCAATGCGTTCGAGGATCTGCCGGCACTGACCGCCGGCCTGATCACGCAGCGTCAGGCGCTGCGGCGTTCCTGACCACGGTCATTGGCAGGCCGGGGCATGCCGTTGACCATGTTGGAGCGCACATCGGTGCGCGCCGAACGCATCGCCGGCATGAAGCCAGCTTCCTGCAGCTCGACAGACACGTCGTAGCCACGCTCTTTCCAGTAAGCTTCGATGCGCTCTTTCAGCCGGAGCGCACCTTCGCGGGTGCAAAAATCATTGCTGGCCATGGGGAGGTCCCTCCTTATCCACGCGTCACCAGTCACGCGCGGCGGGTTCGTTGTTGAATCGGAAACGGCCGAAACAGACCTGTATCTGTCAGGCGCTGCATGGGTCTATAGGTGAAATTTCTTCTTGACGGAAGTGTGACGAGGCCAAGGCGGCAAATATTTTTATCCACATCCTGTCTGCGTCCGTCCGCTTGCACGCGCAAAGGCGCCACCGTATACGACCACCCTCTTTTCGGGCGGCTAGCTCAGCGGTAGAGCACTTCGTTCACACCGAAGGGGTCACAAGTTCGATCCTTGTGCCGCCCACCACTTCCCTCCTCCACCCGTTTCGTTCACGCCATTGTGAAGCCAATCGGCGGAACGAGCGGGCTGTGGACGCCGCGCGGACCGCGTCCTGGCGCCGCAGGTGAGCGTCATGCTCTTGCGAAGCGTTCTCAAAAGTGGCAGACAGGCGGCCTGCGTACGGCGATGGGCCTGCGCCACGTCATCTGTCCCCGGGGGATGCCCGCGATGTTTAGACACTTTTCCGCCGCAGCGGCCGCCGCTGCTTTCACCCTCTCCGCTTGCGCCCCCGGGGCGCCGGACGCCCCGGATGCTGGCGAAATCAATTTGTTCACCGCTCGCCATTATGCCTCCGACGCGGCGGTCTATGCCGCGTTCACCGAAGAAACCGGCATCAGGGTCAATGTCCTGGAAGCGCCCGCCGATCAGCTGATCGAGCGCATGCGCGCCGAGGGCGCCCGCTCCCAGGCCGATGTGGTGATCACGGTGGACGCCGGCCGTCTTTGGCGCGCCGACCAGGCCGGACTGTTCCAGCCAGCGCCCGAGCTCGCCGAAACGCTGGAGGCCGTCCCGGCCAATCTGCGCCATCCCGACGGCCACTGGTTCGGCTTCGCCAGCCGGGTGCGCGTCGTGGTGTTTGCCCGAGACCGCGTGAACGCCGGCGAGATCAACGACTTCCTCGATGTCGCCGACGAGCGCTGGCGTGGACGCCTGTGCGTGCGATCCTCGAACAATGTTTATAATCAATCGCTTCTCGCCGGTTTGATCGATGCGGTCGGCGCCGAGCAGGCCGAAAGCTGGGCCGCCGGGGTGGCCGCCAATATCGCCCGCGCGCCCCAGGGGGGGGATACCGACCAGATCCGCGCCGTGGCCGCAGGCGAGTGCGATATCGCCATCGTGAATCATTACTATCTGGCCCGCCTGCAGCGCGCGAGCGACAGCGCTGACCGGGCCGTCGCCGACGCCGTGGACATGGTGTTCCCGAGCCTGGCCGGCCGCGGCGCGCCGTTCAACGTGTCGGGCGCCGGCCTCGCCGCGAACGCGCCCAACCGCGACAACGCCCTGGCATTCCTCACGTTTTTGCTCAGCGAGACCGGACAGCGCCAGTTCGCCGAGCTGACCAATGAGTTCCCGGTCGTGGCGGGCGTCACTTATGAGAATGACGTGCTCGATGGCTATCCCGAAATCACGCCCGACCCGGTGAACGTCAACGTGCTGGGTGAGAACGCCACCGCCGCGCAACGCATATTTGACCGCGTCGGATGGCCGTAAGTCCCCTGATGCGCCAGGCCTATCCGGTCTGGCCCGCCCTGATCGCCGCCATAGCCTGCGCCGCCCCGCTTGTTGCGGTGGCGGCGCTCGCCGTTTCTGGCGAGTGGTCGGGCTATCTGACCCATCTGTGGTCCACGCGCCTGCCGGTCTATCTCATCAACACGCTGCACGTGACGCTGATCTCCGGCAGCCTCGCCGTTCTGCTGGGCGCAGGGCTGGCCTGGCTGGTGGCGCGTTATGAGTTTACCGGTCGCAGCGTGTTTGAATGGCTGCTGGCGCTGCCTCTGGCCGTTCCGGCCTACGCCGCCGCCTATGGCTGGTTTGATCTGACCCAGGCCGCCGGTCCGCTGGGCATGCTGCCCACGGTGCGCGGCGCCACGGGCGCCGGGCTGGTGCTGGGGCTGACGCTATACCCTTACGTCTATCTTCTTGCGCGTGAAGCATTTTCTGGCCAGTCCTCCGACGCTTACGAGGCCGCCCGCACGCTCGGCGCCCGCCCGCGCGACGCCTTCCTGCGCGCCGCCCTGCCCATGGCGCGGCCTGCCATCGCTGCCGGTCTGGCGCTTGTGGTGATGGAGACGCTGGCCGATTTCGGCGCCGTCTCCCATTTGGGCGCGCCGACCCTCACGGTGGGGCTGATCCGCGCCTGGGCCGGTGAAGGCGCGACGGCGGACGCGGCGCGCCTCGCCCTCATACTGGTGGCCATCGCCTTCCTGATTTTCGCCCTGGAGCGCGCCCAGCGCGCCCGCGCCCGCCAGACCAGCGCTTCGGGCCGCCGCCGTCCGTCGCGGCGCATCGTCCTGTCTGCGCCCCGCGCCCTCGCTGCGGCGGCGCTGTGCCTGTCGCCAGTGCTTCTGGGCATGGTGATCCCGCTGGGGCGGCTGGCCTACCGGGCCCTGAGCGCGCCGGTGACGCGAGACCTGGTCAGCGCGGCCCAGAACGCCGTTCTGCTAGCGACCATTGCCGGCGTGCTGGCTGCGCTCATCGGGCTGGCCGCCGCCTACGCCCTGCGCACCGGCACGCGCCGCGGGGCGGTGGCGGCGCGTATCGCCGGGCTTGGCTACGCCGTGCCCGGTGCGGTGGCCGCCATGGGCGTGCTGGCGATCCTCGGCCTCATGCAGACCTGGATTGATACGGCCTGGAACGGCATGTTCGGTTCGGTCTTTCCGGTCATGCTGACGGGGGGTGTGGCCGCCTTGATCTTCGCCTATCTGTCGCGTTTCGCCGCCGCCGCCATTGGTCCGGCCGACAGCGCGTTGTCTCGGGTGACGCCGGCGCTGGACGGGGCTGCGCGCACGCTGGGCGCCAGCGCCAACGAGACCGCCCGGCGCGTGCACTGGCCGCTGATCACGCAAGGCGCGCTGCTGGCCGCCCTTCTGGTTTTCGTTGAAGTGCTTAAAGAACTGCCTGCAACGATGATCCTGAGGCCCTTCAATTTCGACACCCTGGCTGTGATTGCGCACAATTACGCATCCGACGAGCGCCTTGGCGAAGCGGCCCTGCCCGCCTTGCTGATCGCGGCTGTGGCCCTGCCCCCGATGATCTGGATCGCCCGTCGTATTGTGCGATCTGAAGGCGTGCGGGCTGAGGACGTGCACGCGGAGGCAGGCCATTGATCCTGGATGACCGTGTCCTTGATGTGCGCGCCGCCACGGTGCGCTTCGCGCCCGGCCGGCCGGCCGTGGACGGCGCAGACCTGCGCCTGACCTGCGGACGCGTCACCGCGCTGCTGGGTCCGTCAGGTTCTGGCAAGTCCTCGCTGCTGCGCGCGATCGCCGGGCTGGAGCGCCTGGACGGCGGCGAGATCCGGTTTGAGAACAAAATCTGGAGCGGGCCGGGCGTGCACGTTCCTCCCGAAGAGCGCCGCTGCGGCGTGGTGTTTCAGGACTACGCGCTGTTTCCCCACCTCTCGGCGCTGGACAACACCGCCTTCGGCCTGCGCGGCGGCGACCGCGGGCAGCGCCGCGCGCAGGCGATGGCGCGCCTCAAATCTGTCGAGCTGGCGGGGAGAGCCCACGCCTTCCCGCACCAGCTGTCCGGTGGCGAGCAGCAACGCGTGGCGCTGGCGCGCGCCCTGGCCCCGCACCCTGATGTCGTCTTGATGGACGAGCCGTTCTCCGGCCTGGACCGGCGCCTGCGCGCCGAACTGCGCGAGACCACCGCCCGCGCCCTGCGCGAGAGCGAGGCCGCCACCTTGCTGGTCACCCACGACGCGGAAGAAGCCCTCGCACTGGCTGATACGATCGCCTTGATGAGCGAAGGCCGCATCATCCAGACCGGCGCGCCGGATGCGCTGTATCTGCAGCCGGCCTCGCTCACCGCCGCCCGGCTTCTGGGCGAGGTGGAGGTGTTTGAAGCCATCGTCTCCAATGGCCACGCCGTAACGCCGCTGGGCGATGCGCCCGCACCGGGCTTTGCTGACGGCGACAAAGTCTGCGTTCTGGCGCGCCCTGAATCGATACAGGTCGGCCGTGCGGACGCTAATGGCGCGCTGGCCACCATCGCCGAGCGGCGGGCGGGCGTAGGTCAGTTGCGCCTGGTTTGCCATCTGACTGAAAATGACCGCGAGGTGATGGCGCGCACGCTTCTGTCGGCGCGCCACCGCCAGGGCGACGCGGTGCGCCTTTCCCTCGACCCTGAAGCCGTCCACGTCATTTCCGCCGACGCCGCCTGATCGCGATTGCAGCGCGCGGCGGCGCACACTACCTGTTGCGCCCAGCCCCCATTCTGACGAGTGCGCCCGCGCCATGACCCTTGCCCTGGAACCTGCCCCGCCGCCTCAAGGGCGCATCGCCCGTCTGGTGGAGAGCGCAGGCTTTCGCCACACGATCACAGCGCTGATCCTGATCAACGCCGCGATCCTGGGGCTCCTGACCTATGATTTGCCTGCCGCCGCTGTCTCCGTGCTGGACTGGGCCGACCGGGCGATCATCGCCGTGTTCGTCATCGAAATTCTGCTCAAGCTGATCGTCCAGCGTCACCGCTTCTTCAAATCGGGCTGGAACTGGTTCGATTTCACGGTGGTGGCGCTGTCGCTCATTCCCGATGCGGGCGCGTTCACCGTGCTGCGCGCGCTGCGGGTGCTGCGCCTGTTCCGCCTGTTCTCGGTGGTGCCCGAAATGCGCCGCGTGGTCGAGGCGCTGGGCAAGGCGATCCCCGGCATGGGCGCGATCATGCTGGTGCTCGCCGTCATTTTCTATGTGGGCGCGGTGATGGGCGCCAAGCTGTTCTCCGGCACCCACCCGCAATTCTTCGCTGATCTGGGCGCATCGGCTTTCACCCTGTTCCAGGTGATGACGCTGGAAAGCTGGTCCATGGGCGTGGCGCGGCCGGTGATCGCCGACCACCCCTACGCTTGGATATTCTTTGTCGGCTTTATCGTGCTGACCAGCTTCGCCGTCCTCAACCTGTTCATCGCCGTGATCGTGGACTCCATGCAGTCGAAACATTTCGACGCTGAAGACCAGCGCCAGCAAGTCGCCCATGACGAACGCGTCGAAATGTTGGACGAGGTGCGCGCTCTGCGCGTCGAGCTGGCCGAATTGCGCGCCGAACTGCGCGGTCAGCCGCCCGAGGACCTCAGCTCGGCGTCAAAGCGCGCCGATAGCGACGAGTAGAACGCGGCCAGCTGCTCATCGCGCGCACTGCGCCGGCGCGGCGCCGGGGCCGCGAGAGGCGCAGGCGTCACCCCTTCATGGGCGGTGATCATGAACTGGCTCCAGATTTCAGCGGGCAGCTGCCCGCCCGTTACGCCCTGCATGGGCGTGTCGGCCTCCATGCCGACCCACCCCCCGGCGGTGAGATGGGCGCTATAGCCGACAAACCAGGCGTCGCGGCTGTTCTGGCTGGTGCCGGTCTTGCCTGCGGCCCTGTGCCCAGGCAGCCGGGCGCGCGTACCCGTGCCGTCAATAACCACGCTTTGCATCATGGTGCTGACCCAGCGGGCATGCTCGACGCTGAGCACCGGTTCGCCCTCCCGGGCGCGGTCGGCTTCCCAGATCAGCTCGCCGCGGGCGCTGCGGATCTCGCGGACCAGAAATGGAGGGCTCCGCCTGCCATCACGGGCGAAGACGGAGTACACGCCGGTCAGCTCCAGAAGCTGCACCTCGCCCGCGCCCAGAGTCATCGCGGGCACGGGCAGCATGGGCGTGGACAGGCCCAGACGCGCGGCCATGGCGGTGACATTGCTCATACCCGCGCGCACGCCCGCCTGGGCCGCCACAGTGTTGACCGAGCGCTTGAGCGCGTCGGCGATGGTGATGGGACCCAGGAATCGCCCGCCGAAATTCACAGGACTCCAGCCGTCGATATCGATGGGTGCATCTTCAAAGACCGTGGCCGGGTCCATACCGGCTTCAAATGCGGCGGCGAAGACGATTGGCTTGAAAGCGGAGCCTGGCTGACGGCGCGCCTGTGTGGCGCGGTTGAACTGGCTCACGCGGTAGTCGCGCCCGCCCACCAGCGCGCGCACCTGACCGGCCGGACCCAGCGCGACCAGCGCGCCTTCACCGGCCTGGCGCGCTTCACCTTGCGCATCGCGCACATCGTTGACGGCGGCCTGCGCAGCGCGCTGGAGCGTCAGGTCGATAGTCGTTGTGATGACGAGGTCGGGGACCGCCCGGTCTTCACCCAGAACAGCCAGCGCCTCGGCCAGGGCGGCGTCGAACGCATGGCCCAGGGCCTGGGCGTCGCCCGGCGCCAGCAGCGCCTCAGCCAGTTCGGCCGGGATCGCCGACGCGGTCAGATAGGCGATGGGATCAATAAAGCCTTGCTCCAGCATGGACGAGAGCACCAGACGGGTGCGGGCCAGCGCCGCCTCCATATTGGCGGTGGGCGCCAGGCGCGTGGGCGCCTTTGGCAAGGCGGCCAGCAGCGCCGCTTCCTGCAGGCTCAGCTCGGCTGTCGTGGTCTGGAAATAGCGCCGCGCGGCGGCTTCCACGCCATAGGCCTGTTCGCCCAGATAGACGCGGTTGAGATAGAGCTCGAGTATCTCCTGCTTGCTCAGGCGGCGTTCCAGCTGACGCGCCAGACGGATTTCCTGCAGCTTGCGGCGCAGGCTGCGCTCGGGCGTGAGCACCAGGTTTTTCACCAGTTGCATGGTCAGGGTGGAGCCGCCCTGTTCTGTGCGCCCTGCGCGCACATTCACCCAGAACGAGCGCGCCAGCCCGTACCAATCCACGCCGTCATGGTCGAAGAAGCGCCGGTCCTCGATGGCCAGAAAGGCCTGGGGCAGATGGGCGGGCATCTCTTCCAGACCCACGCGGCGGCCATAGAGCGGACCGCGCACCGACATCACCGACCCGTCATCAGCCAGCACCGTGACCGATGGCTCCAGCCGCACATCCCAGAGCGCATCAACGCTCTCGGGCAAGTCTGGCAGATCATGGAACGCCCAGCGCCAGGCCACGGCGCCCGCACCCGCGCCCGCCGCGATCAGCACCAGCAGAAAACCGGCCAGAATCAGTGGCAGGGCGCGGCGCAGTCGCGCGCGCAGCGGCACGGTTTGATCGGCCCGGAAAGTAATGATGCGCTCCCTTTGGTCCCAGTGCGGTGATGCGCTGTTAACAGCGCGCGTTCGCGGCTAAATTCAGGCGATGGCTCCCACAGACCCGTTTTACGAGACAAAGACGCTGGCGCAAATGACGCGCAGCGAGTGGGAATCGCTGTGCGACGGCTGCGGGCGCTGCTGCACGCTGCTCTTAGAGGAGGATGACGGCTCTGTCTGGCGCACCTCGCTGGCCTGCCGTCTGCTCGATCTCAAGACCGTGCGCTGCAGCGACTACGCAAATCGCCATACAAAAGTTCCAGGCTGCGTGCGGCTGACGCCGGAGACCATTGGCCAGCTCGGCTGGATGCCCGACACCTGCGCCTATCGCCTGATCGCGGAAGGCAAATCTCTTCCCGAATGGCATCCCCTGCGCACCGGAGATCCGGCCAGCGTGATCGCAGCGGGCATAAGCGTCAAAGGCACGCTGATCAGCGAAGCGCTGGTCGATGAAGCTGACCAGGAAGACCACATCACCGACCGCGTGCTCTGACCCGGCCGATCAGGCTTCGTCCGGCGTGTTGCGCCCCATGCGCCGCACCGGCGCCAGCGCCTGAAACACGCCCTCGCGCTTTTCAGCGCGCGCAGTGATCGCCTCCATGATGTCAGCCGGATTCCACAGGCCCGCCTGCAACACCATGGCTTGCTCCAGCGCATCGCCCACCGAATGATCGCGCGCATAGAGGAAAGAGCGCTTCACCCCGCTGATCGCCAGCGGCGCCTTGGCGGCGATCTCGCGCGCCACCGCGTCCACATGAGCGCGCAGCGCCTCGGGCGTCTCCAGCACCGCATTATAAAGCCCCAGCCGTTCAGCGCGCTGCGCGTCCAGCTTCGCGCCGGTATAGGCGAGCTCGCGCGCCACGCCCTCGGGGATCAGCCGTGGCAGGCGCTGCAGCGTGCCGACATCGGCAAACATGGCGATATTGGTCTCCTCTATGCGCAGCCAAGCCTCGTTGGTTCCGTAGCGCAGATCGCACGCCGTGATCATGTCCACCGCCCCGCCCACGCACGGGCCCTGCACCGCGGCGATGACCGGGAAGCGGGCCCGCTCGAACGCCGTGAAGGCGTCCTGCAGGGCAGTCGCAGCGGTCAGGAAGGCTTCACGCGCCGCGGCGCTGTCCGTCGACAAGGCCCCGGGGTCGGTGAACACTGAAATGTCCATGCCGGCGCTGAACACCGGCCCGTCCGCGTCCAGGATCAAAACCCGGGTCTGGCCGGCGTCCGACAGCGCCATGACGGCCTCTGGCAGCTCACGCCAGAAGGCGGGCGTCATGGTGTTGCGCTTGTCCGGGCGATTGAGGGTCAGGCGGGCGATAGCGCCGTCCTGGGTGACGGCGAAGCTGGTCCAGGCCATGAGCGCTCCTTGAGGCAAGGCTATGTGAGGCGCCAGCTTTGTCCGGTCCGGCGTGCGATTCAAGGGCGCATGCGGGCGCCCGCGCCATTGGACCGAACCGCAATTATCCTCTAGAAAAATCCAGGGCGCGTTGTGGCGCGCCATCGGTCTTTCGAGGAGGCGTCTTCATGGGTGCGCACTGGACAGGGCTTATCGTCGTGGCGCTGCTGCTGCTCGTGCTGTTTGGCGGGCGCGGCAAGATTTCAGCGCTGATGGGCGACATGGCCAAAGGCATCACCGCCTTCCGCAAGGGCCTCAAGGACGACGACAAACCCGCAGACGCGGACGAGAACACCCCTCCCTCCGGCGCTCTCGGCTCGGAGGCGGGACGCACGGCCGAGCCGAGCCGCGAGGACGAGCGCACCGGGAGCTAGGCGATGAACCCGGGCATTGGCGCGCCGGAGCTTCTGATCCTGATCATCCTCGCCCTTGTGGTGGTAGGCCCCAAGGACCTGCCGCTCATGGTGCGCAAGGCCGGCCGCTTTATGGGCAAGATGCGCGCCATGGCGCGTGATTTTCAACGCAGTTTCGACGAGCTGGGCCGCGAGGCGGAATTGTCTGAACTGCGCGAGGAAATCGAAGCGCTCAAGAAATCCAATCCGGTCAATGAAATCCGCTCCGAGTTGAAAAAGGCCGAGGCCGAAGCGCTGGCCGAAGCTGACCCGCCCGCAGAGCCACGGCCGGCTGACATTCGCGAGCATCCGCGCCTGGCCGGCCGCGCCAAGCGTCCCGCGCCATCGCCTGAACCCGGACAGACGGACTAGCACATGGGCGCGCCGAAGGACTCCGAAGACGAGGTTGAAGCCTCGCGCGCGCCGCTGATGGCGCATCTCGAAGAACTGCGTTCGCGCCTCATCGTCACGCTGGGCGCCCTGACCGTCGGCTTTGTGATTTGTTTCATCGCCGCAGAGGCGATCTACAACTTCCTCCTCGTCCCCTTCGAGACCGCCGCCCGGCAGGTGCGCGGCGAGGATCTGGAACTGCAGCTGATCTTCACCGCGCCGCTGGAGTTCTTTTTCGTCAAGCTCAAGCTCGCCCTGTTCGGCGCGATCGTGCTTGGCTTTCCGGTGCTGGCCTATCAGGTCTGGGCGTTTGTGCGGCCGGGCCTCTACAAGAACGAGCGCCTGGCGTTTGCGCCGTTCCTGGTGGCCGCGCCCGTGCTGTTCACCGCAGGCATGGCGTTTGTCTATTACATCATCCTGCCCTTCGTGATGGGCTTTGCGCTCGGTCAGGAGCAGGCGCCCGTAGAGGGCCGCGCCAGCATCCAGCTGCTCACACGGGTGTCGGAATACCTTAATCTGGTGACCACGCTGACGCTGGCGTTCGGGATCAGCTTCCAGCTGCCGGTGCTCCTGTCCCTGCTGGGCAAGGCCGGGCTCATCACCAGCCAGACGCTGATCAAGTCGTGGAAATACGCGCTGGTGGGCATCGCCGCCTTCGCGGCCTTCGTCACCCCGCCTGATCCGATCAGCCAGCTCTTTCTGGGCGCGGCGATGTTCGGGCTCTACGGATTGTCCATTCTGGCGGTGAAGCTGGTGGAGCCCAAGCCGCTCGAAGACGAGGCCTGACCCGTCGTTGGAGCCGCAGTCGCTAGCGCCCGCTTTCGCCGCTTTCCGCCGCGCCGCCGCCACTTGCGCCCTCGCCGGCTTCGTTGGCGTCCGCCTCGCCACGTGACATTGATTCAGGCAGCGGCGCGGGGTCCGGCAGCCCGGCATGGCTGCGCACGGCAGGCGGCACGAACACCTCCGCGCCGTCATCCATGTAGATGCTGGTGGACGGGAAGGCGAAGCCCGTGCCCGCCTCTTCCACAATGGCCTTTACCGCGAAAGCAAGCTCTTCCTTGATCCGCAGCCACTCGCCCCAATTGGTGGTGACCGTGAAGGCGTAGAGCAGGTAATCGATGGAGGACGGCCCGAAACTGTCCACCCGCATGAAGGTCGGCACCTCTGGCGGCCTGGCGAATTCGGGATGGTTGAGGATGTACTCCAGCACCTTGTCGCGGATGTATTCCAGCTGCGCGGTGTTGGTCTTGTACTCCACCCCGATCACCCAGCGAATGCGCCGATGGCTCATTCGGGTAAAGTTGGTCACCGCGTTGTCGGCCAGCTTGGAATTGGGGACGTAAACCGGGCTACGATCAAACCGGCGCACGAGCGTGGAGCGGAAATTAATCTCCTGCACCGTGCCCTCCACCACGCCGTCCACCAGAATCCATTCGCCCGGCACGAAGCGCTTTTCGGTGAGGATCAGTATCCCCGCGATGAGATTGCGGAACAGATCCTGCGCGCCCAGACCAATCGCCACGCCCAGAAGGCCAAGGCCGCCAATCACCGGCGCCACAGGTATGCCCCAGATTTGCAGCACAGCCGCGGCGCCGATCACGACGAACAGAATGCGCAGGAATTTGGCGAGCCAATCCACCATCACTGGCGTCAGCGCCTTGCGCAGCGGCTTCATCAGATGGGAAATCGGGACCACGACATTATGAAGCGCCCAGAACAGGGCGATCACCACCAGCGTCTCGACCACTTGCGTGCCGTTGATCGGCGCTGTTTCAGCGTGGAAATCCAGAATGGTGAACGCGATATAGACCCCGATAATCACCGGGATCAGCTTGATCGGCCCTTTGAGGGCGTTGATCACCTTGCTGTCGAGATTGTTGTCGGTGCGCTCGGCGAACGCGATCAGCCGGCGCAGCACCAGATGAGAGAACAGGCCGCGCACCAGAAAGGCGAGCGCCAGCACGCCCATCGCCACCAGCCCGTCTCCCACATTATAGCCGGCGAAACTGGTCTCCCAGACTCGCACCACGATCTCCCACAGCGTTTCGGCCCGGGCGATCAGATCATTTCCCGCAGCGGCCTCCTGCGCATTGGCGGTCATGTCGCGCGCTCCCGCGTGTTGGCGAAGACGACGTCGGGCCATTTCTCCTGGGAATAGCTTACCTCCCAGGGTGATTTGGCCAGGAACACCACCGCCCCGTCGATATCCTCGGCGATGGCGGTCTTGTGCCGGTCGATGAAGGCGTCGATCTTGTCCGGCGCGCCCTGGATCCAGCGCGCGGTCTCATAGGGACAGGTCTCAAACACCACCTCGATACCGTATTCGTCGGCGACGCGCTGAGCCATCACATCGATCTGCAGGGCGCCCACAGCGCCGATCACGAACTCGCCGCCCACCTGCAGCCGGAACAGCTGGGTGACGCCCTCTTCGGCCAGGGACTCCAGCGCTTTTTTGAGATGCTTGGCCTTGAGCGGATCTTTCAGGCGCGCCCGGCGCAGCATTTCGGGCGCAAAGTTGGGAATGCCCGCGACACGCCATTTGCCGCTCTCTGACAATGTGTCGCCGACGCGCAGGACGCCGTGATTGGGCACGCCCATCACATCGCCGGCGAACGCCTCATCGGCGATCTCGCGGTCAGAGGCGAAGAACAGGATCGGGTTCGACACGGTGAGCTGTTTGCCGTGGTCGGTCTTCAGCTTCATGCCGCGCCGGAAAGAACCAGAGACCAGGCGCACAAACGCCACCCGGTCACGGTGATTGGGGTCCATATTCGCCTGGACCTTGAAGACAAAGCCCGCGACTTCCTTGCCGCCCGGCTCCAGCACCTCCGCCGGACCGGTTGCGGCCTGGGGCTGGGGTCCGGGCGCGACCTCGGCCACCGCGTCGAGCAGTTCGCGCACGCCGAACCGGCGCAGCGCCGAGCCGAAATAGACCGGCGTGAGATGGCCTTCACGGAAGCTCTGCTCGATGAAGGGCGGGCACAGCTCGCGGGCCATTTCGACCCCCTCGCGCACCTCGGCATGCTCATCGTCCGACAACTCGGCGGTGATTGAATTGCCAGACAGCGAAAATCGCTCCGAAGCGACCGGGTCCTGATCGTCGGCAGAAGGGCGGCGGTAGAGAATGAATTCATCGCGCGCCATGTCGGCCACGCCGCGAAAACGCTGGCCGGACCCGCAGGGCCACTGCATGGGTGTGGCGTCCAGCGCCAGCTTGTCCTGGATATCGTCGAGGAGGTCGGTCACCTCCATCGCCTCGCGGTCCATCTTGTTGATGAAGGTGATGATCGGAATGTCGCGCAGCCGGCACACCTCCACCAGCTTCAGCGTGCGCGGCTCCACGCCCTTGGCGGCGTCCAGCACCATGATGGCGCAGTCAGCCGCGGTGAGCGTGCGGTAGGTGTCTTCGGAAAAGTCCTCGTGGCCGGGCGTGTCGAGCAGGTTGAATAACAGGCCCTTGTACTCATAGGTCATCACCGAGGCTGACACCGAGATGCCGCGCTCGCGCTCGATCTTCATCCAGTCTGACTGCGTGCGCCGGTTCTGGCCGCGCGCCTTGACCTGCCCGGCCAGCCGGATCGCTCCGGCTTCCAGAAGCAGGGTTTCTGTCAAGGTGGTCTTGCCGGCGTCAGGATGGGAGATGATGGCGTAGGTGCGCCGGCGCGCCCATTCGGGCCCAGCAGGTTCGGCGGTCATGGGGGGTCCTTAGTGCTTCAACCGACGCGAGGTAGCCGAGCACGCGTCCGCTGGCAAGGATGGCGGGCGTTCGCGGCGGGCTTAAGCCGCCTCGGCGTCCTTGCGCAGCTTCATGAAGCGCAGGGCGCGCCGGGCGCTCTCTGCGTCCAGTGCATCATAAATCTTGCCCAGATCACGCGCCTCGGCGAAGGCGTGATCATTGGCGCTGCCGCGCAGCACCGCCACCGTCACAAACAGCGCTTTATCCAGCCCCGCCGCCTTGCAGATCATCGCAAGACCATCGGCGCTGTCATGTTCGAGCGCCCGGCGGGCGGCGACATAGCCGACGCCGGTCATCTCGGCGAAACCGGCGCAGAAATGCACCCGCTTCTTCTCGCGCAGCAGCCGGACCAGCAGTGCGCCATCAAGCTCCTTGCGCATGCGCTTGGCGGCGATGAAGCGGCGCGCTTCGGCCAGCTCGCTGTCTTCAGCCATGCGCGAGGCGAGGCGCTGGTGCGAGGCGGCCAGCGCCGCCTCCAGCACGCCCGGCTCAAGCGACTCAAAGCGCGCCGTGATCTGATCGCGCAGATGGCTTTCCACCACGGTCATCAGATCGCCGAGCAGGTCGTTGGGCGTATCGGCGCGTTGAACCAGCGGCGCCTGCAGGGCGGGGCTGGCTTCAGCGCGCTGGGCGACGGCTTCAAAGGTCTTGCGGTCAAGGCGCGAGCCGGGATTGCTCACCAGCCGGGCCACGCTGGTGTCATCGCCGCGTTCGACAATGGCGCTGGACAGGCGCTCGCCCACTTGCGGGCGTGCGGCGATAGCGCGGATATGCTCCTGCCCGCGCTCGTGTACGATGGCGACCAGATCCTCGTCTTTCAGCGCGGTCGAGCGCGAGAGAATGGGTGCAGCCACCTCGATGGCGTCCATTGCCAGCTGCATGATCAGCCCGCGCGGCGCCAGCGCGCTGTCAGCGAAGCGTTCGGCCAGCTCCGCGCGCGCGCCCTGGGCGGTCTGGGCGGCCAGGACTTGCAGCACCGAGTCGAACTCGGCCTGGGTCGCGCTTGCCGGCGCAGGCGGCGCCTCGAAGAACAGATCGGTCACCTCGCGCAGGAGCGCCCTGCGCCGATCGGAGGATTTCTCGCGCGCCAGTTCGGCCAGCTTGTGCAGTCGGGACGAGGCGGACATGCGCGAACGGCTCCGGAACAGGGGTTGCTAAACATTCAGTCTGGCAGCGACTGGTAAAGAATCCGTGGCGTAACCCGCCCGGCCAGCGGTTTTGTGCATCACGCTTGCCCAGACGTTAACCGCCGGCCAGTCCCGGCTCCCGGTCACGCGGCTGGGTGGAACGCGGGCGGCGCGCGTCGGACGCGTCCAAAGCTTCGAGAGCGGCGCGCTCGCGGGCATTGGGCGCGCGCTCGCCCGCCGCCTCGATACGCGCGGCCAAAGCGGGCGACAATCCGGTGACCGAACCGGGCGATGGCAGAGCGGGACGCACAGCGCCCAGCAGCGCGCAGCTGCCTGCCCGCTCACCCGCTGCGGGACGCCAGCTCCAGGTCATGCAGTCCTCACGCAGGCCGCACACCGCCGCGCAGGCGTTGGCGCTAACCACGGCCAGCCCGTCCGGGCGCTCGATCACGCCGCCGCGGCGTTCATGATCGATCATAATCGCTCCGGCCGGCACAGCCGGCGCGGCGATCAAAAGCAAAAGGGGCAGGATGAGAGCCATCATGGCGTCATCCTGCCCCGCAAGTCATTGCGATTGTATTGCCGGCTCAGACGGTCAGGCTCAGGCTGCCTTCTTGCGCGCCTGCGCCGCGTCAGCCAGACGCTCACGCGCCAGCTGGTCGGCGGCCAGATTGGCCGGACGGCCTTCGCTTGCCGCTGCGTCGATAATCTCGCCCAGCGTCTGCTTGAGCGTGAGCAGTTTGCCTTCAACCCATTTGGCGTCAAAGCGCGAATCCAGCTCGCCCATCACGTTGATGATGCCACCGGCATTGATCACATAATCAGGCGCATAAAGAATGCCGCGATCCATGAGCGCCTGGCCCATATCACGGGTCTCAAGCTGATTGTTGGCGGCGCCGGCGACGATCTTCACTTTCAGCCGTCCGATGGTGGACGGGTTGATGACAGCGCCCAGCGCACACGGCGCGAACACGTCGGCGTCCACATCGTAGATCTCGTCCGGATCCGACACGATCGTCGCGCCCAGCTCGCGGGCCAGCTCGGCCAGGGGCTCGGCCTTGATGTCGGCCAGGAACAGATCGGCGCCCGCTTCGGCCAGGTGACGGCACAGATAGGAGCCGACATGCCCGGTGGCGCCCTGAACGGCGATCCGCACGCCGTTCATGTCGGCCTTGCCCAGCCCGCGCTCAACGCAGGCCTGGATGCCCAGGAACACGCCCTTGGCGGTGATCGGCGAAGGGTCGCCGGTCCCGTCAGGCAGGCCGACCACATGACGCGTGGTGCGCCGGGCCGCGACCATGTCCGCCGGCGACACGCCGACATCCTCGGCAGAAATGTACTGGCCGTTGAGCGATTCCAGCGCGCGGCCGAACGCTTCGAACAAGGCTTCACGGTCGAACTCGCCCTGCGGGCGCATGATCACGCTCTTGCCCCCGCCAATGGGCAGGTCGGCCATGATGTTCTTGTAGCTCATGCCCTGTGACAGGCGCAGCACGTCGGTCAGCGCCTCGACAGAGCTGGGATAGGTCCACATGCGGCAGCCGCCAACGGCCGGGCCGCGGGCGGTGGAATGCACCGCCAGAATGGCTTTCAGCCCGGTCGCCGGATCGGTGGCGAACAGGACCTTTTCATGATCGTCGAATGCGGAATGTTCGAACACGCTCATATGGGGGGAGTCCTTCAAGCGGCCTCAGGAATAGGAGCCGGACGCGCGCCGCCGGTCTTGTGTGCCGGGTGCATGGACGCGTCAGGGAAACTGCGCGGGCGGGATACAAGGCGGGACAGGCGGGCGCAAGTGCTGGAAACCGCTGGCGATTTGTCCGGTCAATCGCTCTGGTCGAGTATGCTGCGCACGCGCGCGCGCAGCCAGGGCAAAAGCGCGTTCGAGAACCACGGGTTACGCGCGATCCAGCCATTGTTGCGCCAGCTCGGGTGCGGCAGCGCAACAAACGCAGGCGTGTGCTTTCGCCAGTGCAAAACCGTCTCGGTCAGCGTCTGGCCCGCCGCCGCGCCCAGATGCCAGCGCTGGGCATGAGCGCCCACCAGCAGGGTCAGGCGCACGTCAGGCAACGCATCGGTAAACCGGTCCTGCCATAGCGGCCCGCACTCACGGCGCGGCGGCTTGTCGGCGCCTTTCGCGTCCTGGCCGGGAAAGCACAATCCCATAGGCGTGATGGCGATGCGTGACGGATCGTAGAATTCCGCCTCGTCCACCCCCATCCACTCCCGCAGCCGGTCGCCAGAGGGATCGGTAAAGGGCCGCCCGCTGGCCTGGACCCGCGGCCCCGGCGCCTGGCCAATAATGCGGATGCGCGCGCTGGACTGTCCCTGCGCCACGGGCCGGCAGGGATGGGGCAGCGCGTCCTGACAGACACGGCAGGCGCGCGCCTGCGCCAGCACCGTTTCAAACGGCTCGGATACAGGCTCAGCCCGGGTCATCACCGGCCACCGGCGCAAGCGCGATGCGGTAGACGCCCTTGAAGTTCTCCGGATCCACCGGCTTGCCCTTGCGCAGGATCACCACCTGACCCTTGCGCGCCAGATGCACGGCGGCGGCGCGCACATGGCGCATGCGCCCCTGCCAGTCCTCGGGGAAGGCGTCACGCGCCGCTTCGGACGGGCAAATGGATTTGCCAGGCCCGCGCTGCTCGGCAAGGGTGAGAATCGCGTTTTCAATCAGATCATCGCTCATGCCTGAAACGGATAGCCCGCCCCATGCGCCGTGACCATCGCCCTTACTGGATGCACGCTTTGTGGGAAGCGGTCGAGAACGCCTGGGCGGAACAATTCCTCGCCCCGCATTTCGAGGCGCTGGGCCCCCATCCCAAGATCGTGCGCCCGTGGAATGTGGAGGTGTTCGGCCCCAATGTGCGCGCCGGGCGCGCCATCCACATCATCAGCCGGCGCGACCAGCCGGTCAGCTTCACCGTCTGGTCGCCGCAGGATGCGCCCGGGCGGATCGATATCGGCGATTGCTGCTTCTTTGCCGGCGGAGTTCGCATCCTGGCGGCTCAGGCCATTACGATTGGCGACGGCGCGCTGATCGCGCGCAATGCGACCCTGTCTGACAGCGACTGGCATGATCTGTATGACCGCATCGACCCGCGCCCGGCCAGCGCGCCGATTGTAATCGGCCGCAATGTCTGGATCGGCGACGGCGCCTTTGTCGGCAAGGGCGTGACCATTGGCGATAACTCGGTCATTGCGGCGCGCGCCGTGGTGACCAAAGACATTCCCGCCAACACGGTCGCCGCCGGCATTCCCGCCGCGCCGGTCAAGGACCTGGACCCTGACGGGCCGTACAAGACCCGCATGGACATGCTGGGCGACCCCGAAGGCCTCAACGCCTTCATGGAGAACGCCTACAAGGACGCGCTGAAAGGCAATTCCACGCTCGGCTGGCTCAGAAGCAAGCTGTTCCCGCGGCGGGGCGACTAGACGTCCTGCCGCCAGGCCGGATCAGCCGGCAGCCGGTTTGCGGGCCAGCAGCGCCTCAACACGCTCTCGTCCAGGCAGCAGAGGCCAGAGCCCGATCGCTGCGTAGAGCAATATCGTTCCGCCAACCCAGCCCCCGGCGAAGATCATGACGATCAGCAACCAGTCAATGGGGCCGCCAGCATCGGTAAAGCCCGATCTGGTCACATGCGCCATCAGCACAAGTGCGCCCGCCCCGGCCAGCAGCGCAAACGCCTGGGCGCGCACAACACGGCCGCTGGACACGCTTCGCTCGCGCCACACCACCCAGGCAAAGCCGCCCAGCCCGGCCAGCGCCAGCAGAAGGAGGAGCCAGAACCAGACCCCCATCATTTCCAGCACCACCGCACCGAGGACCGCCGGATCGAGTTCTTGCATCGCTCTCGCGCCTCCCTAAGCGTCGCCGCGCAGCATCGCCACATAGGTTGGCTTGAGCGCGATCGTTTTCATGACCCACGAAATCCACAGCTCTTCCAGCGGCGCAATAACGCCGGGGAAGGACGGTGTGAGATTGTCCTGATAGTCAAACTCCACCAGCATCGCCCGGCCCAGCCGGGTGATCAGCGGACACGAGGTGTAGCCATTGAACTGGCTGTCGCTGGTTCCGCCCGCCAGATCGGCTGCGATATGATCGGCCGCCACCGGCGCCTGCCATTTCACGCTGGCTGCGGTCTTGCCCTTGGGCACGCCCGCCGCGTCGCCGACCACGAATACGTTGGGATAGCGGGCATGGCGCAGGGTGTGGCGATCCACTTCCGCCCAGCCATCCGCCGCCAACGGGCCGCTGCCCCACGCCAGCGGGCTCTCGCGCAGCGCCCGTGCAGCCCGCATCGGCGGGACGACATTGATGAAGTCATAGCCCAGCTCGGTCTCGCCGGCCGGCGTATCGAACACGGCGCGGCGCGCGCCGATATCGATGGACTTGAGCACGTGGCTGTACACCGTATCCACGCCCCGGTCCTGATACAGCATGCGCACTTTTTCCGACACGATCGGCACGCTGAACAGCGCATTATTATGCGCCGCATAGGTCAGGCGCGCCCGGCCGCGATTGCCCCGCCGCCTGAGAACATCATCGGTGATGAAGGTGTATTTGAGCGGCGCGCCCGCGCATTTCATTTCCGTGGCGGGGCGCTGGAACAAGGCGTCGCCGCCCGTGTCTGCAAATCGCGACATCGCCTGCCAGGTCGCCAGCGCCCCTTCAGGGCTGTGATACACGCTGCCAAGCCCGTTCTGGCCGATGCGATCTACGTCCATGCCCTCAATGGCGTCATAGTCGAGATCAATGCCGACCGCCGCGACGAGGTAATCATACGTAACGCGCCGTCCCGAACTGGTGACCACCGCGTTCGCATCAGGATCAAAGGCGGCGACGCCCTCCTCGATCCAGTCAGCGTCGCGCGGAATGTAATCGCCCGTCCGGCTCACCGGATAGTTTGCAGACTCCAGCCCGGCCGCGACCAGGGTGAAGCCCGGCTGGTAAAGATGGCGCGCGCGCGGAGCGATCAGTGTTATGCGCGCCCCTTCAAGGCGATGCGCCAGCTGGTTGGCGCCCGTCAGGCCTGCGGCGCACGCCCCTGCGATAACGATGTGGGCGCGGGTCGCCACCCTGGGTGATCGCGGCGAACAAGCCGCGAGGGCAGCGGCGGCCGCCAGGCCGCCCGCCCCCAACGTCAAAAAGCGTCTCCGGGATGCGTCAGCCAGCTGGTCTTGTACTTGCGGCGGTTCAGTCCTCAACCTGTCTGACTGGTCCACTATTCGCGCTCCCGACCATAAATTATTTGTGACTATATTACCGGATAAAGCGCTTCCCGGCCAAGACAAATCGCCGCAGGGACGCGCCTGGACCATGGCTGACAGAAGCCAATGGCATTGAACTTGGCGGCGCAACCGCATTGTCCCTGCGCCCCGGACAGGCGGTCTCGCAGATTGGCCGCCTGGCGCGCAGCGCCGCCCGGAAACGGCGCAACCGGACCTGCGTTCAGTCCGCCCGGGTCCAGACCGAGTCGCGGCAGACCATCATCACGCAGCCCGAGACCGCAAGCTGGTCGCCCCGCAGCTCCATCCGGGCATTGTAGGTGCGGTCACGGTCGGGCGACCAAACCTTGCCGTTGCGATACTGACCGCCGCCACGCGGCTCCATGTCCCAGACGATCTGGCGTCCGACATTGGGGGAGCTCACGACCTGCTGCTGGCTGTCATGAGCTTCGACCAGGGCGCCGCAGAGCCGGTCGCCGCAGTCGGTGATCTCGACGATTCCACTGTTGCCGTTATCGTCCGGCGCGGTACGCCAGAGGCCATGAACCGGATCGGCTTGCGCCTGGAAAGTCATAGTGGCGGCCAGCAGCGCAGCTGCGAATACACTGGTTTTCATGGTGGCGTCCTCCCTGGTCACTCAAACTCCACCGCCACCCCGATTCGCGCAAGCGGTGTGGTTGCGCCAGCGGATGACCGTCACCTGCCGATCCCGACAGCGAGCTATCGACGCCAGTTCAAGCCCCGAACAGCGCCATCGGCAGCGCGCCAATCACGGCGCCCGTCATCAGTGTGGCGAGCGTGCCTGAAATCAGCGCGCGCGGCGCGAGCTTGAGGATGTCCTCACGCCGGCTGGGCGCCACGGCGATCAGGCCGCCGATCAGAATGCCCACCGAGGAGAAATTGGCGAAGCCGCACACAGCATAGGTCATGATCAGGCGGGTGCGCGGGGTCATCTCGTCTGAGAAACGCGCCAGGGCGTCATAGGCGAAAATCTCGTTGAGCGCGGTCTTGAAGCCCATGATCGATCCGGCGGTCTGGGATTCCGCCCAGGGCACGCCGGCCAGCCACACCAGCGGCGCACACCGCCAGCCCAGCGCCCGCTCCACCGTCCGCGGCGCGCCGAACACGTCCGGGACGCCGCCCAGCATGAAGTTCAACAGTGCGATCAGCGCGGTGAACACCAGCAACATGGCGATGATATTGATGAACAGGCGCACCCCGTCCGACACGCCGGTCGTCAGCGCATCCATGGAGGAGTGATAGAGATTGACCGGGATTCTCTCGGTGCCCGCTTCGCCTTCGGCTTCGTCTTGCGGATGCATCAGGCGGGCGAGCACCACCGCCGCCGGCACCGAGATCAGCGAGGCGGTCAGGATATGCCCCGCCGCGTCGGGCAACACGCCGGTCAGCTGGCTGACATAGATCGCCATCACCGAGCCTGCGACGGTGGAGAAGCCCACCGTCATGATCAGGAACAGATCCGATTTGGAGATGGTGGGCAGGCGGGGCCGGATCAGAACCGGGCTTTCAGTCATGCCCAGGAAGATATTCGCCGCCGCGCCCAGCGAGGCTGCGCCCGACAGGTTCAGTATCCGGCGGAACATCAGGGCGAATCCGCGCACAGCAAATTCCAGCACCCGCCAGCGCCAGAGCAGGGCCGAAAGCGCCGAGAGCACGATCACCATGGGCAGGGCCTGGAAGGCGAAGGAAAACATGAAGCGCTCCCCGCCCTCGCGGATCACGAACGGGCTTTCGCCACCGCCCAGATAGCCGAACACGAAGCTGGTGCCCTGAGTGGTCGCCGCCTGCAGCACCTCCACCACGCCCGTCAGCGAGGACAGGAAGGCGCGGGTCGGCGCAAAGCTGAACAGCGCCACGGCGATCACGTATTGCACGGCTACCGCGCCGATAATCAGTGTCCAGGGAATGGACTTGCGCGGACCCAGCACCCAGGCGAGGGCGAGGAAGGCGAACACGCCAAGGAAGCTGCGAAGCTGCAGGCCGAAATCTTCGATCATGCCCGGACCCATCCCCGATCTCGGCGCGCCATGGCGCACACCCCGTCATGAGATCGCAACATACCGAAACCATCGCGCTTGGCCAGACACGCTTGCGCCCCGTGCGCAGGCAGGCCATCTAGCGGCCATGACCCAACCGATCTGGACGCCCTGCATCAAGGTCTGCTTCGTCGATCCGGCGCAGAATATCTGCGTGGGCTGTTTCCGCACAATGGAAGAGCTCGGCCGCTGGACGCGCATGAGCGACGCCGAGCGTGAGGCGGTGCGGCCCAGGCTCGACGCAAGGCGCGCCGCTTACGAGGCCGGGCAGAAGGTCTGACCCCTACCCCCAGATCGCCGAGCCGGCATGTTGGCTGGGCTTGATCGCGCTCAGGCGGCGCCATCCAGCGCGCGGGCCACGGCATCAGGCATGGAGGCGATCACACGCAGATAATTACGTGTCGCCGAATCGGGCTGGCGCCTGCCGTGCTCCCAGTCGCGCAGGCTCGCCACCGGCACGCCATAACGCCTGGCGAAATCCGGCTGACTCAATCCCGTCGCAGCCCGCGCCGAGCGGGCCAGCACTGCAGAACGCCCCCGCTGGAATTCCTCATCGGACAGCGGCGCATCGGGATCAGGGGCGGTTTTCGCGTTCATACGCGCTCATTGGCTTTCCTGACCGAAATAATGCGGGCTGCGCCCCTGCGTGGTGCATGGACGCAAACCCAGACCCGTCCTTCAGCGAACCCGTAAGTCACGAAGCGCTCCTCGCCATAGTCAAACCGGGTGTCGAGAACATCGACCCGGCCGGGGTCAGCCAGCACCTCCAACGCAAAGCCAAGCGACACGCCATGCTTGTCGCGGTTTGCGTCATCCTTATCAGGATCGTATTCCAGCTTGAGCTGAATATACGGCAATGCCGCACCCCTTCAACCCTCCACCGGTCCGCCGCCGTCTGACCCCTAACCCCAGATCGCCGAGCGGATCATGTTCGCGGCCACCAGCGCCAGCCCCACCGCGAACGCCTGGCGCAGGCGGGCGGCGTTGAGCCGGTGGGCGAGCGCTGCGCCAAGGGGCGCCACAAACCCCGCCGCGGCGGCGAGCATCCCGAAACCCGGCAGGCTGACAAAGCCCAGCGACCGGGGCGCCCGCCCCTCAACCGCCCACCCGGTGATGACAAACCCCCGCGCCGCCGGCGCCCCGATGGCCACGCCGAACCCGGCCGCCGTGGCCACGGCGGTATGGATGGGGCGACCGCATACGGTGAGCAGCGTTACGCCAAAGACGCCGCCGCCAATTCCCATCAGCGCCGAGAGCACGCCGATGAAGCCTGCAAGGCCGGCGCGCCAGGGCTGGCCGGGCATTTCATCGCCCAGGCGCCAGTCGGCCCGTCCGAAAAAGAATTGCGCGCTCAGCACAAAGGCGGTGACCGCAAAGACGATCACCAGCCCCCGGGTCGGGATCGCGCCCGCCAGCGCCGACCCGCCCAGCGCCCCCAGCACGATCCAGGGCGCCCACTGGCGCAGCACCTTGAAATCCACCGCGCCCCGGCCCGCATGGGCGGCCACAGAGCGCAGCGAGGTGACAACGATGACCGCCAGCGACGTGCCCACGGCCGCGTGCATGGCGTAGTCGGGATAGCCCAATAGTTTCAGCGTGTAGTACATGGCCGGGACCATCACGACCCCGCCGCCAATGCCGAACAGGCCCGCGATCAGCCCGGCGAAGGCGCCCACCGCGATGAGCGCCAGAATGAACAGTCCATAAGTCTCGATCATGCCGCTGTGCGCGCCTCCGCCACGGCGTGCATCGCCGCCTCCACCACGCTCCAGTCTGCGCCCGGCCGGTGGGCGTTTTCTGACAGGACGCGCCGCCACTGGCGCGCGCCGGGCAGGCCTGAAAACAGGCCCAGCATGTGCCGTGTCATGGCGTTCAGCCGCACGCCCTCGGCCAGGCGCGCCTCCACATAGGGTCGGTAGGCCTCCAGCGCGCTTGCCGGGTCGAGGTCCTGTGCAGGCTCGCCATAAAAGCGCGCATCCACCTCGCTGAGAATCCAAGGCGTGTGATAGGCGGCGCGCCCGAGCATCACACCGTCGAGCCCGGCGCCTTCGGCCAGCGCATGATCAAGATCAGCGAGACCCCCGTTCAGGATAATCTCCAGATCGGGCCGCGCCGCCTTGAGCTCGCGCACCAGATCATAGTCCAGCGGCGGGATGTCCCGGTTCTCTTTCGGGCTGAGCCCGTCAAGCCAGGCCTTGCGTGCATGGACGATGAATGTTGTCACATCAGACCGCGCCACTGTCTCGACAAAGCCGAACAATGTCTCGCGCGGGTCCTGGTTATCCACGCCCAAGCGGTGCTTCACCGTCACCGGAACCGACACCGCCTCGCGCATCGCCTGCAGGCAGTCGCGCACCAGCTGCGGCTCGCGCATCAGGCAGGCGCCAAACCGGCCCGCTTGCACCCGGTCCGACGGGCAACCGACATTCAGATTAATCTCAATATAGCCAAAGCCTT
>JAIUMW010000010.1 GCA_022565365.1 Oceanicaulis sp. | reverse complement strand
GAATTGAACCGCGCAGCGCGCGCGCTGCGCAAGCTGCTGGGGGCCGACGCGCCCAGCGTGCCGCTGATCCGGCTGGAAGGCATGATCGCGGCAGGCGGGCGCAATTCCGGCGCGCTGTGCCTGAACCGGCTGGAAAAGCTCCTGGACAAGGCCTTCGCCGACAAGGACGCGGCGGCCATTGCGATCAGCGTCAATTCGCCCGGCGGCAGCGCGGTGCAATCGCGCCTGATCCATGACCGCATTCGCGCCCTGGCGGCGGAGAAAGAGAAGACCGTGCTGGTGTTCTGCGAGGATGTGGCAGCGTCGGGCGGCTACTGGATTGCGTGTGCGGGCGACGAGATTTTCGCCGATCCCGCCTCCATCGTCGGCTCCATCGGCGTGATCAGCGCGGGCTTCGGCTTTACCGGCGCCATGGACCGGCTGGGCGTGGAGCGCCGGGTGAAGACCGCTGGCAAATCCAAGCTTATCGCCGATCCGTTCAGCCCCGAAACCAAGGAGCAGGCGGCCACCATGACCCGGCTGATGGAGGCGATGCACGCCCAGTTCATCGGCCATGTCAAAGAGCGGCGCGGCGACAAGCTCAAAGACGGGGCCGAGCTGTTTGACGGCTCGGTCTATACCGGCGCAGAGGCGCTGGAGCTGGGCCTGATCGACGCTCTGGGCGAGGCGCGCAGCGAGCTCAAGCGCCGGTTCGGCGACAAGGTGCGCATCCGCCCGCTGGCCCCGGCCCGCGCGGGCGTCTTGTCGCGCGTTATGGGCTCCGCGATCGATCAGGTGGAGCTGCGCGCGGTGTGGAGCCGGTTCGGGCTCTAACCCGTTACCGCCCGCTTCAGACCCGGCAGGCCCCCCGCCCGCGTGCCGGCCCGCGCGACGTAGTATCCCAGAAACGCCAGCCACAGTCCCGTGGCGTCAAAGGCCGGGCGCAGCGTCAGGTCCAGCGCCAGATAGATCACCAGCGCGGCGAGCATGGCGTTGCGCATCAGCGCGCCGCGCGTGGTCCCGATCATGAGCCCGTCGAGCTACCAGCTGGGCGCGCCGATCAGGGGAACCAGCGCGCAGAAGACCAGCGCGCTCAGCGCCGTCTCACGCGCCGCCGGATCGCTGGTCATGGCCAGGATGAAGGCTTCGCCGAACACCAGGAAGGCCAGCGTGAGCAGCAGCGCCCCGCCCAGCGCCAGTTCGCTGGTCAGGCGGAAGGCGCGTTTGAGCCGGGCCCAATCGCGCGCGCCGGCGGCGCGGCCGGTCTCAGCCTCGGCCACATGGGCGAAGGCGTCGAGCACGAAGGCGCTGATGGCGATGTACTGCAACAGGATGGCGTTGCCAGCCAGCACATCGGCGCCCTCGCGCAGGCTCGCCTCGTTGAACCAGTAGAAGCCCGCCAGCAAAGCCAGCGTGCGCACGAACAGATCGCGATTGACCGCGAACAGACGGACAAGTCCCGCCCGGTCAAAGATGCGCTCAGGCGCTGCCCGGCCGCGGGCGCGCAGCACCCCGGCGATCACCACAGCAGCGAGGGCGAGGTGCAGCCATTGCGCCAGCGCGCTGGCCCCGGCCACCCCCGCCACGCCCCAGTCGAGCCCGAACACGAACCACACGGACAGCGCCGCATTGGCCAGATTGAGCGCGATTTGCAGGACAAGCGCCCGCCCCGTCAGCCCCAGCCCGCTCAGCCAGCCATAGACCGCAAATCCCGCCAGCGCCGCAGGCGCGCCCCAGATGCGCGCATCAGTATAGGCGCGCGTGTCGGCGGCCACGTCCGGCCCGGCGCTGAACAGGGCCAGCGCCGCCTCGCGCAGCGGCCATTGCGCCGCGATGAAGATCAGTCCGAACCCGCCCGCCAGGATCAGGGCGCGGTAGAGCACGGCGCGCACCGCCCCCGGCTGGCCCGCGCCATCGGCCTGGGCGGCCAGAGCCGTCGCGCCCATGCGCAGAAAGCCCAGCGACCAGTAGAGCATGTTGAAAACGAGCGTGCCCAGCGCTACCGCCGCGATGGCGCCGGTCTGCCCGGTATTGCCGATCACCGCCAGATCAACGAGACCCATCAGAGGCGCGGCCACATTGGCGCCCATGATCGGCATCGTGCGCATGAAGACAGCGCGGCGGGTGAGGGGAAGCTCGCTCATATGCGCCGTTTAGCCGGTTGGCGCGCGTCCGGGGAGTCCCCGAAACGACAACCCCCGCCCGGACAGGATCCGGACGGGGGCGGTTCGTCTGGTGCGATCCCGGACGGGACCGCAGGTCTTTTACCAGGACACGCTCACGCGGCCATAGATATAGCGGCCGTTGAAGCCCGCAGGCGAGAATGACGAGAACGCCAGAATGCCATTGAAGTTCAGGCCATTTGGCACATTTTCCGGATAGGTATCGAACACATTGTTGGCTCCGAGCGCGAAATTAACCCGGTCTGTCAGATCAAAATTACCTTCCAGATCTACCACCCATTGTGCTGAAAGCTGAACATCGCTTGCTGCAGTTCCGCCGGGCGAGAGAGTTTCACCGAACCGGGTCGCGCGGGCAAATCCACCCAGCCTGTCGCGTGACCAGTCCAGCCCGAAGATGAATTTATCCTTCGGCGTGCCTTCCTCGAGGCGCAAGGTGGACTGGCGTCCGAAAATGGTCGGCGGTGGCGTGAGCGCCGAAAGGACACCGGTCGACTGGATATTGCTCAGGCTGACCGTGTTGTAGTTATAACCAAACGTGGCGTCGAAATCGCCGAGTTGCTCTGTGGTCCATGCATAGCTAGCGACGATGTCCACACCCTCCACAACGCTGTCTGCTGCATTGAGGAAGAAGCGTGCACGCGTAATGCCGGCGGGCAAAAGAGCACCGATATCGGCCCGTGAAACACCATCAAGGTTCTCCGACAGAAGGATACGGTCGTCAATCTCGATCCGGTATGCGTCGATGGTCAGCGAAAACCCGCCCGTTGCAAACACGGCCCCGAGCGAATAATTGACCGACGTTTCCGGCTCGAGTGGTGAAGCGCCCAGCGCGATGGCGGTGGGGCTGCCCACCGGGAACGTACCGGTTTCATCAGGTACGCCTCCCGTGAACACTGTCGCAGTGGAGGTGAAGTGGGACTGATGCAGCGATGGAGCACGGAAACCGGAGCTCACCGAGGCCCGGAACGCCAGAGCCTCAGTTACCTGTAACCGGCCTGCAAGACGACCATTGAACGTATAGCCAAAGTCGGAATAGTTCTCGTAGCGTATTGCACCGGACAGCGTCAGATTGCTGGTGATGTCGGCTTCGACATCAGCATACGCACTGAATGCTTGGCGGCTGACATCCACCTCGTTCGCGGGTTGGAAGCCGGGGAAAACCTGGCTGCCTTGCGGCCCGGGGAAAGCACCCTGAATATAAGAGCCCGGCTCGCCAGCGCCGATTTCGAAATTCTCGAACCGGCCTTCAAGGCCCAAGGCGACGTTCAGCGGCCCATAGAGCCCATCCATTACATATTGGCGCACCAAGTCAAAATTCGCCACCGCCTGGCTATACGCCAGTTGCCCGGCGTAAAACTCTGTCGGGCTTGCCGCGCCGAGGCTGGTATTCAGCGTATTCTTGATTGTGTAGTCAATCTGGTTGCGGCCATAGACGAGGCTGGCATCGGCAGACCACTCACCCAGTTCCGCACGCAGTCCGCCGCCAAAAGAGATATCCTCCACTTCAGGAGCGATCATCGGCAGGAAACCGTCGGGATAGATGGCCAGTACGTTGCGGGCGTCAAGAGCCCGGCGATAGAAGCCCGCCGAGTCTGCTTCGCGGCTCTGATAGCTGGCAAATCCGTAGAGCTCGTTGCCGTTGCCAAACGGAATGCCGGCATTGGCCAGCAGGGTAATGTCCTGCATATTGGGGTTGCCGAAGCGGTGATTGAGCCGATTGAAACTTGCTTCGCGCGGATCATTGGCCGTCGGATACTGCTGACGTGGGTCCGGACCCGACCGGTTCGTCGAACTGCGGTCGCGGAACTCCCCCGAAATTGTAAGAAAGCCTTCGCTCCCGAGCGGGAGCCCTGCCCAACCAGCCAACGAGAGTGTCTCGCCATCGCGCTCTTTGCGGTCGCCGCTCAGAAGCGGCACGGTGGTAACGTTCTGGCCATAGGTGAGTGTAGCCCCGCCACCTTCGCGCGCTTCACGCAGCCGCACATTGATGACACCCGCAATGGCGTCCGAGCCATACTGCGCTGATGCGCCATCACGCAAGATCTCCACCGATCCGATAGCGCTGGTGGGAATGGTGTTCAGGTCTACCGCCGCAGAACCGCGCCCGACCGAACCGTTGACGTTTACCAGAGCGCTGACATGGCGGCGCTTGCCATTGACCAATGTCAATGTCTGGTCAGGACCTAGTCCACGCAGCGTTGCCGGACGAATGGTGTCGGTGCCATCGGTAAGCGAAGGCTGCGGAAAGCAGAACGAGGGGACGGCGTAGGACAAAGCTACATTGAGCTCTGGCGACCCGTTCGACTCCAGCTGGGCGCTGGAAATCACGTCCACCGGTGCGAGGGTTTGCAACGCGGTGCGCCCTTCGGTGCGCGTGCCGGTGACGATGACGACATCGCTCGATGCACGCGGAGCCGGCGCGTCCTGCGCAGCGGCGGCGCCAGCGGCGAGGACGGCGAGCGAAACGCCGGCGAGGAAGAAAGTGGACTGTCTGGTGCGCATGATGTGCGGACTCCCCTGAATGACGCCGCGCAGCACACCCTTCAGACGAGAGGCGCGCATGTTGCGGCTGCTAACTTGTTCGGACATTGTTGCTCTGAGCCGGATATTCCAGAGCTGGGTGTTCATAATTTCGAAGGTTTCATGACGGGTGTGGCAGAAGTGCAACACTTGTGCCGCGGGGCTGGATCAACACAACATCGCTTAGATTTCCTCCCGAAAGCCCGGTTTCACCTAAAGCGCAGCACGGCCGACAGGTGCTTGCAGGCTTGCTCAGGCGAGGTTAAAGCTGAAGGCCAGCGTTGCAAGCAAGGAAGGCCCCCTGATGGGACCGGTAGATTTGCTAAACATTGAGCCGGGGGATCGTCCGGTAGAGCCCTTGCTGCCGCTCAATGCGCTGCGCGCGTTCGAAGCTGTGGCCCGGCGCGGCAGCGTTGCTGCAGCTGCGAGGGAACTGGGCGTCACGCCGGGGGCCGTGTCCCAGCAGATTCGCCTGCTGGAGGACGTCCTGACCGTGCGCCTGCTGGAACGTCAGGGCCGGGGCGTGTCACTCACAGTCGGCGCAGCCGGGGCGGCGCCGGCGCTCAATGAAGCCTTTGCGCGCCTGGCCGAGGCGAGCCGGTTATTGCGTCATGAGGCCGGGGTAAGCGCCCGCGTTCGCGTGGGCGCACCCGGCGCCCTGGCCGCGCTGTGGCTGGCGCCGCGCCTGGCGGGCGCCGACATTGATTTGATCGCAGACCCGGCGCCGGAAGATCTGGACCGGTTCCGGCTGGATCTGGATCTCCGCTACGGTCCCGGCCCGTGGCCCGGCTACCGGGCGGTACGGCTGCTAACCGAGAGTGTCGCGCCAGCAGCATCGCCTGGCTTGCTCGCCCCGTTCGGCGGGGACTGGCGTGCGGCGCTCACCGCCCTGCCCCTGATCCATGATATGAGCCCGGGGCGCGATCCCGCCCAGCCGGACTGGCGCACCTGGCTGGACCGCCGGCGCTTGCTGCGTCCTGACCTGGCCGCCGGAGCTCATTATGGCCGGCCCGAGCATGTGGTGGCCGCAGCCGTGTCTGGCCGGGGCGCAGCGCTGGTGCGGCGCAGCCTGGCGGACGCGGCCATCGCACGCGGCGATCTGATCAGCCTGGTGGCGGACGGGGTGACGGCGCTGGACTGGGGCTATTATATCCTGTCGCCTGAGACCCGGCCCTTGCCGCGCGCCGCGCGCAGCGTCATCGAGACCCTCAAAGATCTCGCCGAGCCTTTCGAGGCCGCCGGCGTCTAGACCTGAGTTCTCAATATCTGAAAGGACTTGCCCATGCTCCACCTCACCCGCCTCGCCGCCCTGACCGGGGCCGCCTTGTGGCTGACCGCCTGCGGCGCGCCGGACAATGGCGCGCGCGCCAGCGCAGCCGGGACCGACCAGGCGCCGCAAAGGGCGCCCGAAACCGCGCGCGAACCGCTGGAGGCCATGGTGGCCGCAGCCCATCCCGACGCGGTGGAGGCGGGGCTGGAAGCGCTGCGCCGGGGCGGCGACGCGGTGGACGCGGCCATCGCCGTGCAGGTGGTGCTGGGTCTGGTCGAACCGCAAAGCTCCGGCATCGCCGGGGGCGCGTTCATGGTGCGATATGACGCGCAGACAGGCGAAACCATTGTCTATGACGGCCGCGAGACCGCCCCGGCCGGCGTCACCGAGACCTATTGGCTCGACGAAAACGGCGAGCCGCTGGGCTTTATCGAGGCCTGGCAGAGCGGGCGCTCCACCGGCGTTCCGGGCGCCATCGCCATGCTGGCCATGGCCCATGACGATCACGGGCGGCGGGACTGGGCGGACGGGTTTGATGCAGCCATCGCGCTGGCCCAAGACGGGTTCGAGGTGTCGCCGCGCCTGTCTTCGCTGGCCCAGAGGGTCCGGACGATCTCATCGCTGGCGCGCCGTGAGCAATCGCGCGACTATTTCTATGATCCGGACGGCAATGCCTGGCCCGCCGGCCATGTGCTGACCAATCCCGGCTATGCCGCCACGCTGACCGCTGTCGCCGCCGACTGGCGCAATTTCTACACCGGCGACATCGCGCAGCAGATCATCGAGACTGCCGCTGAAGAACCCATCCCGGGCACGATCACGCTGGAGGATCTGGCGGGGTATGAGCCGGTGCGCCGCGACGCGCTGTGCGCGCCCTACCGCGTCTATCTCGTCTGCTCGGCGCCGCCGCCCTCCTCGGGCGCAATTGCGGTTGGGGCGATCCTGACAATCCTGGACGGCTTCGACATGAGCGCCCATGGCCCCGACACGGTCGAAGGCTGGCGCCTGTTCATCGAGGCGAGCCGCCTGGCCTATGCCGACCGGGACCAGTATGTCGGTGACGCCGATTTCGCTGACGTGCCGGTGGCGGGGCTTCTCGACCGCGATTATCTCGCGACGCGGCGCGCCCTGATCGATCCCGAGCGGGCCATCCCGGCGATCTCCCACGGCACGCCGCCGGGCGCTCAGCCCGCCGGTCCCGACACCACGCCGGACAATCGCGGCACCACCCACTTTGTGATCCGCGACACGTTCGGGAATGTGGTCTCCATGACCACCACGGTGGAGTCCGGCTTTGGCAATAACCGCATGACCGAGGGCGGCTTCCTTCTGAACAACCAGCTCACCGATTTCGCCTTCGTCCCGCGTGACGAAGCCGGACGCCTGCACCCCAACGCCCCGCAGGCGGGCAAGCGTCCGCGCTCGTCCATGTCGCCGACGATTGTGTTTGATGAAGACGGAAGTTTCCTGCTGGCCACCGGCTCGCCGGGCGGCAATTCCATCATCGCCTACACCGCCAAAACGATTGTCGGCATGCTGGACTGGGGGCTGGGCGCCCAGGATGCGGCCGATCTGCCCAATGTGGTGGCGCGCGGCGACGTGGTGAATATCGAGCGTGGGTTTGACGCGGATATTCTCGAAGCCCTGCGCGGGCGCGGCTTCGAGATTGACGGCGAGCGGGGCGAAAACTCCGGCATCCACATCATTCGCGTGCTTGAGGACGGCACTCTGGAGGGCGCCGCTGATCCGCGCCGCGAAGGCGTGGCAGGCCGGCCCTGACCTCGACGTGCGAGCGGCGCTACCGCGTGTAGCGCCGCTTCAGCCCGAACAGCAGCGCTATGGCGCCGAAATACAGGAACGGGCGCAGCGTGGCGGCGAGCCCGTTCATGTCCATGCGCGTGATGGCGAGCTGAAAGGCGAAATTGGCCGGCATGTCCCCGGCGCTGGCATATTCCAGGCTGAAACGCAGCAAGACATCGACGCCATAGGCCAGCAGCGCCGCCCCGGTGATCTGGCTCCAGCGCCGCATCACCAGGGCCGATACGATCGAGGCCATGGCGATGAAAGACACATCGAAGAAGGTAAAGCCCGCCAGGAGCAGGGTGATCGGGTCCGCGCCCATCGCCTAGCCCTCCGCGTCCTCGACGGCGCCGGCATAATCTTCGCACACCAGGCTGGCGAGCGCCTGCCCGCCTTCCAGAGTCACCGCCAGATAGACCGTCCCGTCATCGGTTTCGTGGAAGGGCTCATCGGACGGCTCGATATCCCGGCCCGCGCCCAGCAGGCCGGCGGCGGCGTCCACCGCCGCAGCGCCGTCGCCGCCCGGGTTGCACCCGGTTGCGCTGTCCACCGCCGCAAACAGCCAGGACAACCGCTCTCGCGCCGCCGCCGGGCCTTGGGGTGCGGGAAAGCGCGCGGTGACCTGAAAGGCCGGATCGACGCAAAAATCAGCCGCTATGATCACCACCGACCCGTCCGCGAACACCGCCGCATCGGCGCGCGCATCGGGGCTTTCCCGCGCCGGTGCGGCGAGCACGGCGCCCGCCTCGAACAGATCGAAACTGAAAGCGCTAAAATCGATGCAGGCGTCGGCCAAGCCCTCGAACCCGGCTTCGCCTTCCTGCGCCTGCGCGCTGAAAAACGGCGCGGACAGCGCTGCCGCCAGCGCACTGGCGAGCACAAGCAGAAATCCTGAGCGAATCATGACGGCCCCCTTAGCGTTAAGAGGTCAGTCTATCCCGGCTCGACGCCGCGCTCCAGCGCGCGCGCGAGAACGCTGGCGTCTTTGGCCGCATCCGTGCCGGGAAAGCGCTGGTCCAGCGCGGTCTGGGCGCGGATGGCGCCGGGCACATGGGGATCGCGCCGGATGATCCCGGCCAGCAGGGGGCGGAAACCCAGAAAGCTCTCGCAGGTGCGCGCGAACATGGCGTAGGCGCTTTGGGCCGCCGCCTTGTCGGGCGCGTTATTGACCACCACGAAGGGCGAGGCGCCCTCATCGCGCAGGCGCAGGGTCTTCACAAAGGCGTAGGCGTCTGTCAGCGAGGTCGGCTCGTCATTGATCACGACCAGCACATCGTCAGCGGCCACGGCCAGGCGGATATTGGCCCGCTCGGCGCCGGCGGCCAGATCAATCAGCGTACGGTCATAGCCCATGGACGCCGCCGCCAGCCCCGCGGCGAGGCGACCCACCGCCCCGATATCAAGCCCGGCGAGAGACGCCGAACCCGACGGTCCGGCGATGACGTCAAATCCGCCCGCCTTTTGCGATCCGCCGCAGGCTGGCGCCACGGCTTCGGCGAGAGTGAGGCGCCCGGCCACCACCGCACCCAGATCACCCGGCGGGTTGAGGCCCAGCTGCACATCGATATTGGCCATGCCCAGATCGGCGTCGACCACCAGCGTGCGCGCCTTGCGTTGAGAGAACGCCCGCGCCAGCGCCAGCGTCAGCGCGGTCTTGCCAACACCGCCCTTGCCCGAGGCAACGGCGATCACCGGCCCGGCGCGGCGGGGCGCCCGGGCGGCCTGTTCCGCTTCGGCGGTCAGGGCGCTCATGAATGATCCTCCTCACCAGCGTCGTCTTCCAGCAGCGCGCGCGCCAGGCGCAGCGCCGTGGCGGGAGCAAGACCTGACCCGATAAAGGGCGACGCCGCGACATGGGCATAGGCCAGACCCGCTTCGCCCGGCGCCAGCAACGCCCCCCGCCTTCGCGCAGCATCGAGCTTGGTGATGATCGCCCGGCCCGCACCGATGGCGGCGAACAGGGCGGCGATGTCCTCGGCGTCCCCCGGGCTCAGCCCCGCCTCCATCACCGCAATGATTTCAGCGTCGGCGGCATAGGCCAGATCGGCCAGGTCATCGAGATCATCGAGCTCGAACGGATTTATGCCCGGCGCGTCAATGATCGCAGCCTGGGGCGTGGCGCGCGTCAATACGGCGGAGAGCTCGCGCGGGCCCTCCACCGCTTCGAAGGGCAGATCGAGCGCACTGGCGTAGGCGGAGAGCTGTTCGCGCGCGCCGGCCCGGGCGTCGGCGCTGATCAGGACCGGGCGCACGCCATGGCGTACAGCCCGCGCCGCCAGCCGGGCCGCGCAGGAGGATTTGCCCGCGCCCGCACCGCCCGCCAGCAGGATCGGGCGTCCGGGGTCAGCTTCGATCGGATGCACGCCATAGCGCTGGTCCAGCGCGCGCGCCAGCGTCGCCGTGGCCTCGCCGTCCTGCATCGCCATGGCCGACTGCATCAGGGCTTCAGCGGCTTCAGGCGAGACCTGGTGCCAGGTGAGCGCCCGGGCGATCCGGGTCAGCCCGGCGCTGGCGTCGCCGCGCTCGCGCGTGCGCTCGGCATCGCGGCGGGCGAGCGCCGTGACGCTATCGTCGGCGGACGTGGCCATCGCGCCGCGCTCGGCGGCTGCGCGCACTTCCACCCCGCCGCCGGGCGCATCACCCGAGGTGATGATCACCGCGTCCGGCCCCAGCTCGCGGCGCACCTCGGCCATCACGGCGCTGAGGCTCTCTCCGGTGAAGGTGCGCATACGCATGGCGGCGTCTTTCTAGATCTGCCCGACGGTCTTGAGCCGGGCGCTGGGGTGGATCTCGTTCTGGCTGATCACCACGGTCTGCGGGCGGAAGCGTTCGGCCAGCGAACGCACATAGGGCCGCGCCTGCGGGCTGGTCAGCAGCACCGGCACGTCGCCCGACGCGCCCGCCCGGTCAAAACCCTCGCGAACCCGCGCGACAAAGTCACGCAACGAGGACGGGGCGAGGGCGAGTTGGCGCCGATCACCATCGCCGATCATCGCCTCGGCGAACGCCTGCTCCCATTGCGGGCTCAGGGACAGGACCGGCAACGTGCCGTCGGGACCCTTGTTGGAGTAGCAGATCTGGCGCGCCAGGCGGGTGCGCACATGCTCGGTGACGGCGTCGAGATTCTGGGTCGCCGACGAGGCTTCGGCGATGGCCTCCACGATGGCCGGCAGATCGCTGATCGAGACCCGCTCCTTCAAGAGGTTCAGCAAGACGCGCTGAATGACCGCGACGGTGATATGTGACGGGGTGATGTCGTAGACCAGCTTGCGGTGTTCCTTCGACAAGGCGTCGAGGAGCTTCTCGGTCTCCGCGTAGGACAACAGATCGGCCATGTTCTCGCGCAGAATTTCGGTGAGGTGCGTCACCAGCACGGCGGCCGGGTCCACCAGCGTATAGCCGCGGAAGGTGGCCTCCTCGCGCAGGCCCTCCTCAATCCAGGTGGCCGGCAGGCCGAAGGCCGGCTCCTTCACATGGGTTCCAGGCCGCTCCACCTGCTGGCCGGTCGGTTCCATGGCCAGCAGCGAACGCATTTTCAGCTCGCCAAACCCGGCCTCCATCTCCTTGACGCGGATCAGGTAATGCTCGCCGGGGGTCTGCATGTTGTCGATGATGCGCACCGACGGCAGGACGAAGCCGGTCTCTTGCGCCAGATTGCGGCGCAGCGCCTTGATCTGGTCGGTGAGGCGGCGGCCCTCCACGTCGTTGATCAACGGCAGGAGCGCGTAGCCCAGCTCGATCTTCAGCTCGTCAATATGCAGCGTCTCCTCAATGGGCGGCTCCGCATCGGCGGCCTCGGACGCAGCCTGATCGGCCGCATCGGTCTGCTTGCTGACGATGTCATCAGCGCGCTTGTCCCGCCGCCGCCCTGACAATACGGCCCCGGTTCCGGCGGCGCCCGCCAGAATGGCGAACGGCAGAAGCGGCATGCCCGGCAACAACCCGATGGCCAGCGCCGACCCGGCCACCATGCCCAGCGAGGCGGGATTCGCCGAAAGCTGGCCGAACACCGCCTTGTCCGCCTCGCCGTCCACGCCCGCCTTGGACACCAGAAGACCGGCGGCCAGTGACACGATCAGCGCGGGTATTTGCGACACCAGCCCGTCGCCGACGGTCAGGTTGGAATAGGTGCTGGCCGCATCGCCGAACGCCATGCCCGACTGGGCCACGCCGATCACCATGCCGCCAATGAGATTGATCGAGGTGATGAGGATGCCCGCCACCGCGTCGCCGCGCACGAATTTCGAGGCGCCGTCCATGGCGCCGAAGAAGTTGGACTTGTCCTCCAGCTCCTTGCGCCGGTCCTTGGCTTCCTGCTCGGTGATCAGACCCGCCGACAGATCGGCGTCGATAGCCATCTGCTTGCCGGGCATGGCGTCCAGGGTGAAGCGCGCGGCCACTTCCGCGATGCGGCCCGAACCCTTGGTGATCACCACGAAGTTCACGATCACCAGGATGATGAAGACGATGATGCCGATGACCACATTGCCCTGCATCACAAACGCGCCGAACGCCTGAATGATGTCGCCCGCCGCCATGGTGCCGGTATGACCCTCTGACAGGATCAGGCGCGTGGACGCGATATTGAGGGCCAGGCGCAGCATGGTCGCGATCAGCAGGATCGCGGGAAAGGCGGTGAATTCCAGCGGCGTGCGGATGAACAGCGACGTCATCAGGATCAGCACCGAGAAGCAGAGCGAGACGGCCAGCGCCACGTCCAGCAGGACGCGCGGCAACGGCAGAAGCAGCATCACCAGCAGGCTGAGAACGCCCACCGCCATGATGATGTCGCCACGCGCCAGACGGCGGCCAAAGGCCGCCCAGTCAAAGCCGTTGGACCTGGAAGCGGGAGCGTCAGCCATCAGCGGTTATCGAACTCCTTCAGGCCGCGCCGGCGCGGGTTTCGCCCGGCGCCGGAATCTCCGCGCCGGAATCGGCGTAGAGTTTCAGCTTGTTGCGCAGGGTGCGGATCGAGATGCCCAGAATGGTCGCCGCATGGGTGCGGTTGCCCAGGCAATGATCGAGCGTATCGAGGATCAGGTCCTGTTCGACTTCGGCCACGGTGCGTCCGACGCGGTTCGTCGCCTCGTCCGCCGCCTCGGCGGCCCGGCGCGCAATCGTTCCGCCATAAGCGGTGAAGGGCGAGCCGTCGGGCGAGCGGATGGCTTCGGGCGTGATCTGGTCGCCATGGGCCAGCAGCACCGCGCGGTGCATGGCGTTTTCCAGCTCGCGCACATTGCCCGGCCATTCACGCGTGGTGATCTGCGCCTTGGCCGCTTCGGACAGCGGGCGGTAGGCCACGCCATTGGCCTTGGCGTATTTGCGCAGGAAGTGATCAGCCAGCGCCACCGCGTCCTCGGGGCGCGCGCGCAGAGGCGGCACCGCCAGATTGACGACGTTGAGGCGGAACAAAAGGTCCTCGCGGAACGACCCGTCGCGCACGGCCTGGGCCAGATCACGGTTGGAGGTGGCGATGATGCGGATGTTGACCTTCACAGGCTTGGCGCCGCCCACCCGGTCAATCTCGCGCTCCTGCAGCGCGCGCAGGAGCTTGGCCTGAAGACGCACATCCATTTCCGAGATTTCATCAAGCAGCAGCGTGCCACCGTCCGCTTCTTCAAACTTGCCGATGCGCCGGGCCACAGCGCCGGTAAAGGCGCCCTTCTCGTGACCGAACAGCTCTGATTCCAGAAGGTTTTCCGGGATCGCCGCGCAGTTGACCGAGATGAAGGACTTTGAGGCGCGCTTGGACATCTTGTGGACGTGGCGGGCCATCACCTCTTTGCCGACGCCGCGGTCGCCGGTGATCAGCACCGAGGCTTCCGAGGGCGCGATGCGCTCGGCCAGCTCCACCACCGTCAGCATGGCCGGATCACGCGCCACCAGCGGGCGGTCATCGTCAGACACCGCCGCCAGCACCGCGCCGATCAGATCAGGATCGGGGGGCAGATGGATAAACTCCTTGGCCCCGGCGCGGATTGCCCCTGCGGCGGCTTCCGGGCGCACATTCACCCCGCACGCCACGACCGGAACGACAATGCGCTCAAGCTCATTGGCGGCGATCAGCGCGCCGATATCCAGCGACACATCCACCATCATAAGATCGGCGCCGCGGCCGGCCCTCAGATAGGCGGTCGCCTGCTCCACCGTATCCACCTGGGCGACCTTGGCGCCGCGGTCCATGGCGATCTTGGTCGCAATGGTCGATTGCCCGCCCAGCGAGCCTACGATCAGAACGCGCATCGTTCAGCTCCTTCGTATTCAGCTTGCGTCCGGGTCATGAGCTGTCACCGTCCTTGATGATTTCCGTCATGGTCACGCCCAGCCTGTCTTCAACAACCACCACCTCGCCGCGTGCGACCAGGCGGTTGTTGACATAAATGTCGATGGCCTCGCCCACCTTGCGGTCCAGCTCCAGCACCGAGCCGGCTGTGAGCTTGAGCAGCGAGCTAACGTCGATATGCGCCTTGCCCAGCACCGCCGAGATATTCACCGGCACATCGAACACCGGCGCCAGATCGACGGCGGTGCGCACCTCATCCTCAATCAGGGACTGGCCCGCGCCGCCGCTGGGGGTGAGCTGCGCCGGCTCGGCTTGCGATCCGGCCAGATCCTGCAGATTCAGATCGTCCTGGCTCATCATGGTCTCCTTCAGGCCGCCTGGCCGCCAGCGTCCGCGTCAGATGACGCACCGCTATCGCCCGCCGGTGCGGCCAGCCATTTGCGGGCAGTGTCTTCAAGGCGCGCCTCGATGTCGGCGGCGGTGCGCTCCACCGCGCCCGCGCGCCATTCCAGCACCACATCGCCCCCGCTCACGTCCTCATCGGCGCGTACAACCACCGCGCCCTCAAACCCGAGCCGCGCGGCTTCGCTATCGAGGCGGTCGGCGATCTCTTCGACCAGATCCGGGGCGACTCGCACGGCCAGGCGGGGCTCGGCGCGCAGTTCGGCCAGCGCCTCGCGGGCGCAGGCCTCGACCGTGTCGGCGCCATAGCGGTCCAGCGCCGCGCCGGCGATCGTGCGCGCGGCCGCCAGCGCCAGACGCACTGCGTCGGCGCGCATCGCCTCGGATTCAGCATCCATGCGCGCCAGCACCGCCTGCATCCGGCCGGAAATCTGGCGCAGCGTGTCAGTAGCTTTCTGCGCATCGGCCGTGGCGGCCTGACTGGCCGCGGCGTCGGCCATGGCGCGCGCCTCGTCTTCGGTGAAGATGCGGCGTACGCGCTCGCCATCGCGCAGCACCGTGCCGTCCGCAGCGTATTCGCGGTCGAAGGCGAACCGTTTGAATGATGTCGTCATGTCCGCCTCCCTAGTAAATGAGCTCGTCATCGCCGCCGCCGTCGGCAATCAGGATCTCGCCCTTGGCGGCCAGATCCTTGGCGAGATTGACCATGGCCTGCTGGGCCTGGTCGACGTCTTTCAGGCGCACCGGCCCCATCGCGGCCATGTCCTCGCGCAGGATCTTCGCCGCGCGTTCAGACATGTTGGAGAAGAACAGATCGCGCAGCGTGTCCGAGGCGCCCTTGAGCGCCAGGCCCAGCTGGTCCTTGGGCACCGAGCGCATCAGCGTCTGCACGCCTTGCGGGTCGAGCTTGCCGAGATCTTCAAACACGAACATCAGCGAGCGGATTTTCTCGGCGCTGTCCCGGTTGCGCTCCTCAAGATTGGCCAGAAAACGGTTTTCGGTCTGGCGGTCGAAATTGTTGAAAATGTCCGCCATCAGCTCGTGGCTGTCCTGCTTGGAGGTGCGCGCCAGATTGCTCATGAACTCGTTGCGCAGCGTCTCCTCGATCTTTTCCAAGATTTCACGCTGCACCGGCTCCATGCGCAGCATGCGCATGACCACTTCCAGCGCGAAGTCCTCCGGCAGGGCGCCGAGCACGCGTGAGGCGTGGTCGGGCTTGACCTTGGACAGCACCACCGCGACGGTCTGGGGGTATTCATTCTTGAAGTAGTTGGCGAGCACGACCTCGTTCACATTCGCCAGCTTGTCCCACATGGTCCGCCCGGCCGGACCACGCAGCTCCTCCATGATGGTTTCCACCTTCTCCTTGGGCAGGAAGGCGGACAGGAGGCGCTGGGCCTGCTCGACCGAGCCGGTGATGGAGCCGGTGGAGGACATGGAGCCGACAAAGTCCAGGATCAGCTTCTCCACCGCGCTGGCGGTGACACTGCCGAGCCCGACCATGGCCTGGGAGACTACACGGATCTCCTCATCATCCATCATCTCCCAAAGGCGGCGCTGCTCGTCGCCGAGCGCGAGCAGGAGAACAGCGGCCTTCTCCGGCCCGGCGAGCCGGCCCGGGTCATCAACCTTGCGAGGTGCATTGCTCGAGCTTGCCATCACGCGCTCTCATGCATCCAGGTGCGCAGAATGCTCATGGTCTCGTCGGGGTGCTGCTCGACCAGCGCGGCGACCTTGCGCACCGAGGATTTCTTCACCTGGCCGTCAATATGCGCGACGTTGATGCGCTCCTCATCGTCCTCGTCCTCCGGCAGCAAAGCGCTATCCGAACCGGGTTGAGCGGCGATCTGGGCCTGGCCAGGCTTGCCCGGCAGCGCTGCACCTGCCGCCGGCGCGGGCAGAGCGGGCGCACCGCCCCCCACGGCGCCGCGCACCAGCGGGCGCGCCACCAGGAAGATGATCAACAGGCCCATCAGGGCGATCACGGCCAGTTCGGCGGCGCGCATGATATCAGAACGCTCCATCCGGAACCCTTCCGGCGCCGGCGTGCCGGCGGTCAGATCGGGGCGCGAAAAGCGCATCTGCGCCACTTCCAGCACATGGCGCTGACCATCAATGGCGCGCACATCCATGCCCGCCGCAGCCGCAACCAGCGCACGGATGCGCTCCATCTCTGCGTCCGAGCGCGGCTCGAACACCGGCGCCCCGTCCTCGCCGCGCATGGTGCGTTCATCGACCACAACCGACACGGCCAGCCTTTGCAGCTCGCCCGCCTCAACAACACGTGTGCTGGTGGTGCGCGAGTTCTCGTAATTGCGCACATTGGTGCTGCGCCGCGAGGTCGCCATCTCGCCCGGCCCTGCGGCCGGGTCTTCGGCGCCTGGCTGGTTCTCGGTCGCCGACACCGCGCCATGGCGCCCGGCGGGCTCGCTGGATTCCTCGCTCTGGACCTCGCGGCTCACTTCCACCTGAAGGTTGGGATCATATTCCAGCCGGGTCTCGGTCAGGCTTTCGCGGTTCACCTCGGCTGTGACCACGACGCGCGCCGCGCCCGGTCCGACCACACCCTCGACCACATCCAGAATGCGCTGGCGCAGAGCCGCTTCCAGACCGGTGCGCCGCTCCTCAATGGCCGCGCCGCCTGCATTGTCGGCCTCGCTGGGGCTGGCCAGCAGCCGGCCCGGCTCGTCGGCGATGGTGCGGCGTGTGGGCGCCAGGCCGGGCACGGCCGTGGCGATCAGATTGGAGATGGTGGCGACCTGGCTTGTGGACAGCTGCCCGCGCACACTCATCACCACAGAGGCCGAGGGCTCCTGCTGCTCGCGCGAGAACAGGCGGCGCTCGGGCAGCACCAGATGGACCCTGGCGCCGGACACCGCATTGATGGCGTTGATGGAGCGCGCCAGCTCCCCCTCCAGCGCCCGGCGTGCATTGACGTTCTGGACAAAACTGGTGGCGCCGATGCCGTCATTGGAGTCGAAAATCTCATACCCGACCGACCCGAAACTCAGCGCCCCGCCCGACGCGACGCGCAGGCGGGCCTGATCAACCTGCGAGGCGGGCACATAGATCGCCGAACCGCCCTCGCGCAGCTCATAGGAGATGCCCGCCCCCTCCAGGCGTTCGGCCACGGAGGCCGCATCGCGTGTCTCGAGCCCGGAATACAACAGCGCCTGCGATCCGCTGCCCGGATTGACCAGCAGCAGAATGAGCGCCAGCGCCACGCCGGCGGTGAGCCCGAAAATCAGGCTCAGCCGGCCAATTCCCAATCGGGAAAGCTGTTCAAAAAACGCCGTCACGTGCGATGGGCCCCGCCTGAAACTCAGTCCGGGCGCGCGCATGGCCCCCGGCTAGGCAAGTTTTTCCCACTGCCCGCGTAAACGAGGACTTAACGACTTGAATCAGAATGCACTGCGGGCGCGCGCCGGTTGGCGCACGCCCGCAGAAATCGTGATCCTGGCCGACTATTGGCGGTAGTGCTGTATCCGTGTCGTGCGCAGGCCCGCCAGGCCGTGACGGTCGATCGCGCGCTGCCAGGAGAGGAATTCCTCCACTGTCAGGCGGTAGCGATCACACGCCTCGTCCAGGCTCAGGAGCCCGCCACGGACGGCCGCAACCACTTCAGCCTTGCGCCGGATCACCCAGCGCTGGGTCTCCGGGCTCGGCAGATCGGCCACAGTGAGCGGGCTGCCATCGGGCCCGATCACATAGTTTTCCTTCTTCGCTCGACGTTCCATCCGACCCATCCTTGTCAACAGACGCGTCTGTCGCGCGCCCTTTTGATGGGAGTGTTATACCGCAAGCGCCTTTCCGAACCTCTAAAGCCCAAGGTAAAGATCTGACTAATCAGCACTTTAGAAAAAATTCACCCCGGCGCTTGCGCGCCGGGGCGAGGTGACGCCGGTGGGACGGCGGGAAAGCGTGTCAGGCCTAGCGCTTCATCTGGATGGCTTCGGCGAGCATTTCGTCCGCCGTGGTGATGATGCGCGAGGAGGCCGAGTAGGCCCGCTGGGTGATGATCAGGTTGGAGAATTCGGTGGCGATATCGACGTTGGAGTTTTCCACCGAGTTGGCGGCGACGCTCCCGGCGGCGCCCCGGCCGGGCGCATTCATAGTGTAGGCGCCTGAGCTCTCCGTCACCTGGAAGGACGCGCCGCCCACGCTGGCCATGCCATTAGGGTTGGCCACGGTGGCGATCGGGATCTGGTAGATCTGCCGCACCACACCGTTGGAGAAACGCGCCGAGACGAACCCGTCCGCGCCCACTTCCACCCCGGCGAAGGACCCGAAAATCGCACCATCAACTGTGGTGGAATTGAGCGTCGACGGGCTGTCGAACTGAGTGATGCCGCCCGGCGCCCCGGCGGTGCCGAGATCCAGGGTGATCGATTGCGCGCCCACACCCGTGGCGCCGGCCCACTGGACCTGGTTGGCGCCCAGCGCGCCGGCAAAGTCGGACGACTGGAAGTTCAGCGTGGTGGGCAGGGTCGAGGCGCCCGGATTGATCTGGCCGTTGGTGTCGAACGCCACAACGCCGGTGGCGATCTGGCCGTTATTCAGACCGGCGCCCGTGGTGACGTCGGCAGCCGGCTCCACATGCAGTTCGGTGAACCACTGGTTGGCGGTGGGCGATTTCAGCATGGACATGGTGATCGAACGCACGCCGCCCTGGCTGTCGAACACCTGGATGGTGCGCTGGAAGTCCGGCGTAACGGCCCCCGAAGCCATGTTGAAGGCCGGGTCGTTCGGGTCGTAGGTCGCCGCCGACGGCGATACGGCCTGGCTGGCCTGCAGATTGGCGTTGATGCGGATCGAGGATGTCGCCTCCGCCGCGCCGCCGATATTGGACAGGTTGATCGCTTCCAGCTCGTCCAGGTTGGAGGGGTTCTGGCTCACCGATCCATCAGACGCCACCGGCCAGGCGTAGAGATACATGCCCGCATCATTGCGCAGGAAGCCGGCATTGTCGGTCTGGAATGAGCCTGAACGGGTGAACAGCACGGAATCGATGCCCGAAGTGGAGGTCGGAGACGGGCGAACGACGAAAAAGCCGTTGCCGTCAATGGCCAGATCCGTCGGCGAGGCGCTCGGATTGAGAATGCCCGCCGAATTGACATCAAGGCGCGAATTGGAGGTGACGCCCGCGGAGCTGTAACGCGCCTCGCCGCCGCCGCCGATCTTGTAGTTAGGCGTGAACACGGTGTTCACCCGCTTGTAGCCGGTGGTGTTCACGTTCGCGATATTGTCGGAAATCGCCGCCAGCGCCGAGGAATTGGCGAGCAGGCCCGACGCCCCCGCGATCATAGCCGAGTTGATAGACATGACTTCAGTCTCCCACGTCCTGCCCGGATGCGAGGGCTTTTGCCCTGGCTCCAAGTGTGTTGTCAGGGCGGCTTCGCGCGCCCGGGTTCTTATCAGGTGCGTGCTTCACGCACCGCGATGACGTTGGCGAAGGGCGCGCTCAACGCGCCCAGCTCGACACGGACTTCAGAGCCGGACATGTCCACGCCGGTGACCCGGCCGGACACGCGCACCGGCGATGTGATGCGTTCGCCTTCAGCGTCACGCGCCACCACTTCCAGCTTGTACAGGCCTGGTGGCAGCGTATTGCCAGCCATATCCTTGCCGTCCCACGCAAAATCATGGCTGCCCGTACCGGTCGCGCCCGGCAGGGTCGCAACGACGCGGCCATTGCGGTCGCTGACCACCAGGTCAGTGCCTTGCGCATTGCGGTCCAGGCTGTAGCTCCAGCGGGCCTGGCCGTCGGCGAGCTCCGCCGTATCGGTCGCCAGCGTGACCTCACGTCCGACATAGCCGGACGCCGACATCACCGCGCTGGCGCTTTGCATGGCCAGCAGCGCATCAAGCGAGCGGGTCTGGGCGATCTGCTGCTCCACCGAAGAGAACTGCACCAGCTGGGTGACGAATTCCTGTGAATCCATCGGGTTGAGCGGGTCCTGATTCTGCAGCTGCTGGGTCAGCAGGCGCAGAAAGGTGTCGAAATTGTCCGCCAGATTGCCGGCGGCCAGGCCGCTGTCCGACCCCCCGTTCATGCCGGGCAGAATCTGACCGATCGGGTTGAGATCAAGCGCCATGGCGGAGCGTCCTCATACTTGTCATGCCTGAATGTCCAGACCCGCGGCGCGGGCCAGAGCGAAACCGTAAAGCGCGGCGGCCGGCGCGCCGGGGCGCGCCACGGCGACATCAACCACGCTGCGCGCGCCGCGCGGCGCATCCGAAGCGGACCCGTCGCGCTCACCGCCCTCGCCGCCCAGCGTGAAGGAAAGCCCGTTTTCAGCCAGATCGAACCCGGCATCGGCCAGTGCGCGCTCCAGATCACGCGCGGTGCGCTGCAACTCCTGCAGCGTGTCCGGGCGCTCGGCGCTCAGCATGGCCTTGACCATCTGGTCCTTGCCCATTTCCAGGCGCACGCCGACCCGGCCGAGTTCCGGCGGATCAAGGCGAATGTCGAACACGCGCCCGCCCTCGCCCTGACGGCGTACGATCTGGGCGGCCAGGGTCTGGACGGTCTGCGGCGCGAAGCGCGGCGGCGCGCCGGCCTGTGTCAGTGACGGCGTGCGCAAGACCTCGGCGGCGCGATCAGGCGCGCTGCGCAGGCCGGTATCGCCTGACGGATCAAGGGCAAGGTCAGCGGCGCGCGGGGGCGGAGCCTCGCCGCCGGGCCGGGCCTGTGCCTGAAGCAGCGCCTGAAAAGCGACGGCGCTGCGCGCAGCCGGCGGCATGTCAGGGGCGCCGGCCTTCGCCGGCGCCGCGGCGGGCGCTGGCGGCGGGGCCTCAGCTTTCGCGCCCCCCTGCCCCGGCTTCACCGCCGCGTCACCGGCCTTGCCGGCCTCACTGCCCCGCACCGAACCGCGCCCGTCGGCTTCACGCCGCACAGAGGCGGCGTTGGCAGGCACAGCCCGGTCCGGCGCCGGACCCGGTGCGGGTGTTTGCGCGCTGGCCTTCAGCTCAGCTTCGGCATCGGGGCCGGCTTCGGACTGGTCCGCAGCCCCCGCCTCGCGCTCAGGCGCCGCGGGTTGCGGGGCGGGCGAAGCAGCCCCGCCCGGCGCTGGCTCGCCCGGTTCAACCGGCGAGGAATCGGGACGCAGCACCGGCGCGCCCTTGACCGGGGACGCCAACTGCTCCTCGCCCGGTTCAACCGGCGAGGAAACCAGATCGGGTCCGGGCGCGCCCTTGACCGGGGATTCCAGCGCCTCCTTGCCCGGCTCCACCGGAGAGGAATCGGGACGCAGCACCGGCGCGCCCTTGACCGGCCCGCCCAGCGCTTCCTCGCCCGGCTCAACCGGCGAGGCGACCAGGTCAGGTCCCGGGCCGCCCTTGCCCGGGGCGGCCGGCTTCCCCTCCCCGGCAGAAAGATCACGAGGCAGGTCCGGGGCGCCTGTCACAGGTGCGCCCGGCATGGCGGGGTCCAGGACGTCCGGCGAATCGCCGGCCGCCAGAGCCTCGCCGCCGGGCACGATGCGCTGAGATGGCAAGGCGTCCACCCGCCAGTCGGCGCGGGCTGCAGACCCGGTCATCAATTGCTGGCGCAGACGGTCATCCGCCGCACCGCCTGTCAGCAGTGCGTCGAACGCCCCGCCGGCGCCCATACGGTCCGGCGCAGCGCTACCGCCGCTTCGCGCCGCAGTCGCGTCCGGCGCCAGACCTGGAATGATGACAGCCGCAAGCGGCATGGTGACAAACCCTGATGCTCATGGGATGCGCCGCCTTTTGCCGCGAACTTATGAGCCCGCGCACTTTGGGCGCAGACCGACCTGACGACACAAGCAAGCGGCGCGCCAACTGATTCGCACCACTGAATTTAAATGAAATCAATAAGTTGTCCTCATTCGCGCCCCTGTCATATGGCGCCGCCCGGCAGTTTCTGACGGGTCAACAGGGGCGATTCCTGCCGCCCTGGCGCTGGCTGGCGCTTTGGCCCGGGCCTTGCGCTGTAACACGCTATACCGGCGCACGTCTGACGCCAGCACGAGCAGGGCCATGACATATAGGTCAGCAAAAACAATATGTTATATCGCCATCGCCTCTGAGGCGCCTGGCAGCGCGCCCGTCCAGGGCCCGGCAGGTCTTGCCCATGACCCGGCAAAACCCGCCCATTTTACCTGCAAACCTGAAGGAGCCCGCTGATGTCGCTCAACGGGATCATGAGCAGCGCCCTCAGCGGCCTGCAGGCCGCGCAGCTGGGCATGCGCACCGCCTCGAACAATGTTTCCAACGTCAATACGCCGGGCTATGCGCGCACAGAGCTGTTGCAGACCTCGCGCAGCTCGGGGGGCATGGGCTCTGGCGTCATGGTCCAGGGCGTCAACCGGATCTCCGACATCTATCTGACCGGGGCCTCCATGCGCGCCTCGTCCGACGCGGCGGCGTCCAAGGCGATCGCGGCTGCGCTGGACCGGCTGCAGTCGCAGTTTGGCGCCACCGACGACACCGGCTCGCTGTTCGGGCGGATGAACCAGATCATGGCCTCGCTGGGCGCCGCGGCCGCCGACAGCGCCGACACGGTCTCGCGCCTCAGCGCCGCGTCGGACATTCCGAGCTTCTTTGACGAGGCCTCGCGCCTGTCAGCTGAAGTGCGCGTGATGCGCGACGAGTCCGACCAGCGCATCGGCTCGGCGGTGAACCGCGCCAACGAAATCCTGCGCGAGCTGGAGCTGCTCAATTCGCAGGCCCAGACCCTGACCGCCAACTCGTCTGACGTCACCGGCACGCTGAACCGCCAGTCCGAGCTGATGGACGAGCTGTCCACGCTCATCGATGTGCGCGGCGAGCGCCAGAGCGACGGGCGGCTGTTCGTGCGCACACAGGACGGGGTCAGCCTGATCGACAACGCCCGCCTTACGCTGGACTACACGCCCGCCGGAACCGGCGCCTATGGCGTGGAATACGGCCGCATCACCGCCCAGGTCTCGACCTCGGGCGCCATCGCCGACATCACGCCGTCCATCCGGTCGGGCGAGCTGCGCGGCCTTCTGGACCTGCGCGATGTGGAGCTGCCCTCCATAGCCGGGGCGCTGGCCGAAATGGCGTCGGGCGCGGCCGACGCGCTGAACGCCGCCCATAACGACGCCGCGTCCTACCCGCCGCCGAACGTGCTGGAAGGGCGCAATACCGGGCTTCTCGCCAGCGATGTCGTGACCGGGTCCGGACAGGCCGATCTGGCGTTGGTCACCAGCAATGGCGAGCTGGTCCAGCGCGTCAGCGTGGGGGTGACCGCCACAGGCTTCACCGTCAACGGCGCGCCAGCCAATAGCGTGGGCGATCTTGTCGCCGCGCTCAACGCCGCCTTCGGCGGAAACGCCACCGCCGGCTTCAGCGATGGCCGCCTGACGCTCAGCGCAGCAGACCCTGCCCATGGCTTGGCGGCGCTGCAGGATGCGGACGATCCCGCCTCCATTGGCGGGCGCGGCCTGTCGCACTTTTTCGGGCTCAATGATCTGGTCAATACACCGCGTCCCGGCTTTTTTGAAACCGGGCTGACCGCCGCCAGCGCCCACGGTCTCGCGCCGGGCGGGGAGCTGGGCTTTTCGGTCATGACGCCCGACGGGCGGCGGGCGGCGCAGATCACCGTTCCAGTGACGGGCGCCAGCCTGCAGGACCAGATCAATGCCCTCAACAACCCGGCCTCGGGCCTCGGCCAGTATGGCCAGTTCAGCCTGGACGGCGATGGACGGCTGAGCTTCCAGTCCGCGCCGGGCTATCAGAATTTCAACATCGATCTGACCCGCGATTCCACCCAGCGCGCCACGACGGGATTGTCCTTCTCCCAGCTGTTCGGCCTGGGCGACGCCGCACGCATGACTCGGGCCGAGAGCTTCTCGGTGAACCCCGATGTGCGCTCGGATTCCTCGCGACTTGCCTTCGCCAAGCTGGATCTGAATGGCGCCAGCGCGCCGGGCGATCTGGTGATCAGCCAGGGCGACAACCGGGGCGGCCAGTCGCTGTTCAACGCCCTGACCGAAAAGCGCCGCTATGCCGGCGCGGGCGGTCTGGTGGGCGGTATGGCCAGCCCGGTGGAATACGCCGCGCGCCTGGCCGGCGATGTCGGCGCCCGCGCGGCGCGCGCTGACCGCAATGAAACAGCCGCCAACGCCGTCAAGCAGGCCGCCAACGCCAAGCGCTCGGATGTGGAGGGCGTCAATCTGGACGAGGAGCTCGCCCGCATGACGCTCTACCAGCAAGCCTATAACGCGGCAGCGCGCCTGATGCAGGCGTCCAAGGAAATGTCCGACACCCTTCTGAACATGGTCTAGAGGAAGCCGCGATGCGCATTTCAACCCAGGCCGCCACCCAATCCGCGCTGATGGACCTCATGCGCGCCCAGCGCGAGAAGTTCGAAGCAAACGAGCAACTCTCCACCGGCCGCAAGGCGCCGGACCTCAAGGGCTATGGCAACAGCGCCGAAGCGATCATGTCCGCACGCTCCGCCCAGGTGCGCGTCGACAATTATGTCAGCGCCAATAACCGCCTTGCCAACCGGCTGGACGTTCAGGATCTGGCCTATCGCGAGCTGTCGGACGCGGTGTCCGGCCTGCGCGAGACGCTGACCACCACGGACGGCACCTTCCTGATGAACAAGGTGCGCGAGGCCTTTGACCAGACTGTGATCGCCCTGAACACGCGGTTCAACGGCTCCCATGTCTTCGCCGGGGTGCGCACCGACGTCCAGCCCATGACCGTGTCCACAATCGGCCAGCTGCAAGCGCTCGCCGATCCCATGGACGCCTTCAACGACGCCTCGCGCCGCCAGAGCACCCAGATTGATGACAGTGTCAGACTTGATGTGAATAGCACCGCCTCGGAGGTGGCCGGCGATCTGATGGGCGTGTTCCGGCGGCTGGCCGATTTCAATGACGGGCCGGACGGGCCGTTCGATGGTCCCATGACCGCCGCCCAGCAGGCCTATATCCAGACCGAGATCGCCAATGTCATCACCGCTTTCGAACAGGTGAACCTGGCCATGGGCGAGAACGGCGCCCGGCAAGCCCAGGTGGAGGCCTCGGTGCGCGGCCACGAGGCGCGCGCAGACTACCTCAAGCGCATGCTTGGCGATCTCGAAGAGGTGGACATGGCCAAGGCGGCCACCCGCCTGACCCAGGCCCAGACGGCGGTGGAGGTCTCCGCGGCCACCTTCTCCATCCTCAGCCAGTCGAGCCTGTTGCCGTTTTTGAGATAGGCGTGATTTGACACCCGGCCCGGGCTGGCGCGAGATAGGCGTCAGAACACAATACGATACCGGGGAGGGTTTCATGATCCGTCTGTTTGCTGCGCTGGCGGCTGCCTGTGCATTTGGCGCGCCATCCGCCGCCGAGACGCCGATCACCATCATCCATGCCGGCACGCTGATCGCGGCGCCGGGCGATGGAAGCCCGCGCACCAACACCTCCATCATCGTCGAAGACGGGCGCATCGCGGCGGTGGAGGACGGCTTCGTCACGCGCGAAGGCGCGGACATCATCGATCTGTCGGATCGCTGGGTACTGCCGGGCTTCATCGATTCCCACGTCCACATCACATCCCAGCAGGGGCCGGACCGGCGCCTGGCCACCTTCACCGATTCCAGCGCCGACCGGGCGCTGCAAGGCGCGCAATACGCGCAGCGCTCGCTGATGGCCGGCTTCACCACCCTGCAGGATGTGGGCGCGGACATGGAGGCGGTGCGCGCGCTTCAGCGGGCTATCAATCAGGGCGCGGTTCCCGGCCCGCGCCTGCGAATCGCCGGCGGCGCGGTGACGCCCACGGGCGGGCATGGCGACATTAATGGCTGGAGCGTGGAGGTGCTGCGCACCCAAGGCAGCCCCTATGCCTGCAACGGCGCAGATGATTGCGCGCGCGCCGTGCGCCAGTTGGTCCAGGAAGGCTCCGACATGCTCAAGATCACCGCCACGGGCGGGGTCTTGTCCTCCACCGGCGCGGGCGTGGAGCTGCAATTTTTCGAAGCCGAGCTGGCCGCCATCGTCGAGGCCGCCACCATGATGGGCCGGCGCGTCACCGCCCACGCCCACGGGGTGACCGGCATCAACGCCTTCCTGCGCGCCGGCGGGCATTCCATCGAGCACGGCACGTTTCTGGACGCTGAATCCATCCGCCTGTTCCGGCGCAATAACGCTGTGCTGGTCCCCACCGTCATGGCCGGGGAATGGGTGACGCTGCAGGCCGATTCCGGCTGGATGACCCCCTTTCAGCGCGCCAAGGCGCTGGAGGTGGGCCCGCGCATGCTGGACATGCTGCGCCAGGCCCATCGCGGCGGGGTGACCATCGCGTTCGGCACCGATTCCGGGGTTTCGGCCCATGGCGACAATGCCCGCGAGTTCGAGCTCTATGTCGAGGCGGGTCTGACGCCCATGGAGGCGCTGCGCACGGCCACCATCACCGCGGCGCGCCATCTCGGGCTGGAGGAGGAGACCGGCCGCATTGCGCCGGGCCTGGCCGCTGACATCATCGCGCTGGACGCCGATCCGCTGGCTGACATTTCAGCAGTGTGGCAGGTCGGCTTCGTGATGGCGCGCGGCGAGGTTCACAAGGCGCCCTGACCGTCCCTCCCCGGCTGCGCAGCCCACGCAGGCGCGCTAGTCTCACCCCATGATCACCCGCACGATTCGCCTGGGCGAGCGCGAGCTGGCCTACACACTCGACCGCTCGGCGCGCCGGCGCACGATCGGTCTGAAAGTGGGGCCAGACGGCCTCAGCGTCGTGCTGCCGCGTTTCGCCAGCGCCGCTGAAGCCGACCGGGCGGTGCGCGAGCGGGCGGGCTGGATTCTCGACCGGCTGGACAAGCAGGCGCGGCGGGTGCGCCCCGCGCCCCTTCAGGGCGTGGACGGCGAGAAGATTGGCTGGCTCGGCGGCGTGCTGACCCTGCGGATCACGCCCCATCAGCGCGCCCGCACATCGCTACAGCGTGACGGCGAGGCTCTGGAGGTGCGGGTGGATGCGGGGCTGGAGCCGTCACTGCGCGCCGCCACCGTGCGCCGGGCCCTGGCGCGCTGGCGGCGTGAGCAGGCGCTGGCGCTGATGGCCCCGAAGGTGACCGCCTATGCGACGGCGCTTGATGCGCCGCGGCCCAGCGTGCGGGTGCGTGAACAGGCCTCGCGCTGGGGCAGCTGCTCCGCCGACGGCTCGATCCGGATGAATGCGCGCCTGATCGCCTTTGACGAGGCGCTGATCGACTATGTGTGCGCCCACGAGGCGTGCCACCTCCTGGAGATGAACCACTCGCGGCGCTTCTATGCGCTTCTGGATGAGATCATGCCTGATCACCGCGCGCGGCGTACGCGCCTGCGCGAGACCGATCCGCCCGGAGCGGCCTTCTAGGCGGTGTCGCCCGGCCCGCCCGGCGCGGCCAGCGCGAAGGCGACCCCGCCCGCCAGACCCGGCCAGGTAACGGCCACCGCCTGGGCGATGGACCCGTCCAGCAGGCAGACAATACCAGCGGCCAGGCCCCCGGCGGCGGCCAGCCCGGCCGCGCTCAACAGAATGAAACGTACACTCAGCATGCCCTCATGCTCCAGCCAGTGATGGGCAGGATCATGGCGCAAATGGGCTAATTTCCGGTTCAAAGACACGGTAAACGCCGCGTTAATCCTAGACGGTCAGCAACGCTCCGCGCACGCCGTCAAAGATGAACTGCGCGGCCAGCGCCGCCAGGATGACGCCCAGAATCCGCGTGATCATCGCCGCGATGGTCTCGCCCATCAACTTCATGACCGGGCCGATCATCAGGAAGACGGCCAGGCAGATCAGCAGATTGGCCCCCAGGCCGATCAGCACTGAAACCTGCGCCCCGATCGAGCCGGTCGCCTCGGACATGAACAGCATGATGGAGGCGATGGCGCCGGGACCGGCGATCATCGGGATCGCCATTGGGAAGACCGAAATATCGTCGTGCTGCTCGGTTTCAGCGCCGTCCTCGGCCACTTTCTCGGCGCGCTCCTCGCGGCGCTTGGTGCGCTTTTCAAAAATCATGTCCAGCGCGATCAGAAACAGCAGCACTCCGCCCGCGGCGCGGAACGCGTCCAGGCTGATATGCAGCGCGCCCAGCAGCCATTCCCCGCCATAGGCGAAGCCCACCAGCACCAGTGTGGCGATGGCCACCGACTTGATCGCCATCCTGGCGCGGTGCGCCTTGCTCGCGCCATCGGTCAGGCCGGCGAAAATCGGCGCCACGCCGGGCACGTCGATCACCACAAAGAAGGTGACGAACACGCTGGTCAGCAGAGCAAAATCAAGAAAGTCCATGGACGAAAGTCTCCTGCGCTATTGTGGCGCGTGTACCAGAGGCGGCGCGCGAAGGCGAGCCCGGGACTTTGCAGGTCCAGTCTGCGAATTTGTGGGCGCCGCCCCCCCCGGGCGGGGGGGGGGGGGGGCGGGGGGCCCCCCGGGGGGGGGGGGGGGGGGGGGCGGGCCGGACGCAACTGATTTCTTCCAGGTGCT
>JAIUMW010000009.1 GCA_022565365.1 Oceanicaulis sp. | reverse complement strand
CGCCCCACACCCCGCCCGCCCGCCGGGGGCCGGCGCGCGGGCCGGTTGCTTCATGCCGCCCCTCCGCGGCCGCTGAGGGTCCGCTCTTCGTTTGTCCGGACATTTGTGCAGCGTGCGTTGACATCGACCGGTGGCGGGGGCAGGTTCCGCGCCTAGATTCAAGCCCTGACGGCGGCGCGCCGGACAAGCGCCGCCACAGACATTCAGACGTTCAACCAGGAAAACACCGGAGCCGTTGATGAAGATCCTCGTCCCCGTCAAACGGGTGGTCGACTATAACGTGAAGGTCCGCGTCAAACCGGATCAGAGCGGGGTCGACCTGGCCAATGTGAAAATGAGCATGAATCCGTTTTGTGAGATCGCCGTCGAAGAGGCGATCCGCATGAAGGAGAAGGGGCTGGCCGAGGAAATCGTCGCCGTCTCCATCGGACCGGCCCAGGCGCAGGAGACCATCCGCACCGCGCTGGCCATGGGCGCCGACCGCGGCATTCACGTCGCTGCTGACGCCCCTGTCGAGCCGCTGGCGGTCGCCAAAATTCTCAAGGCCATCGTGGACGAGGAGCAGCCGGGGCTGGTCATTCTGGGCAAGCAGGCGATTGATGACGACACCAACGCCACCGGCCAGATGCTCGCCGCCCTCCTTGGCTGGCCGCAGGCCGCCTTCGCCTCCAAGGTGGAGAAGGACGGCGACGGGCTGAACGTCACCCGCGAGATTGATGGCGGATTGCAGACCATCCATGTCGCCCTGCCCGCCATCGTCACCACCGATTTGCGCCTGAACGAGCCGCGCTACGCCTCGCTGCCGAACATCATGAAGGCCAAGCGCAAGCCCATCGACGCCAAGACACCTGACGATTACGGCGTCGACATCGCGCCGCGCCTGGAAGTGCTCAAAGTCGCCGAGCCGCCCAAGCGCCAGGCGGGTGAGAAGGTGGAGAACGTGGCCGAGCTGGTCGCCAAGCTGAAAAAAGCGGGGGTGCTGTAATGTCCGTTCTGGTCATCGCCGAACACGATAACGCCGCCCTCAATGACGCCACCCGCGCCGCGGTGACCGCCGCTGCGAAGATGGGCGGGGACATCCATGTCCTGGTCGCCGGCAAGGGCGCCAAAGCTGTCGCCGACGCCGCAGCGAAGCTCGACGGGGTGAAGACCGTCCTGCACGCCGACGCGGACGGTCTGGACAAGCGCCTGGCCGAGGCCATGGAGGCGCTGGTCCTTTCCATCGCCGGCAAGTACGACGCGATCCTCGCCCCGGCCACCACGTCGGGCAAGAATTTCATGCCCCGCATCGCGGCCAGGCTCGATGTGGCGATGATTTCCGACATCACCTCGGTAGAGAGCGCCGACACCTTCGTGCGGCCGATCTATGCGGGCAATGCGATGATGACGGTGAAGTCGAAAGACGACAAAAAAGTCATCACCGTGCGTCCCACCACGTTCGACAAGGCGGGCGATGGCGGCTCGGCCTCTGTCGAGACGATTGAGGCGCCCGCCCCCAAGGCGATGTCGAAATTCGTCGGCGAGGAATTGTCCAAATCCGACCGTCCGGAACTGGCCCAGGCCAAGATCGTCATTTCCGGCGGACGCGGTATGGGCTCGGGCGAGAATTTCGCCATCATCGAGAAGGTCGCCGACAAGCTGGGCGCCGCTGTGGGCGCCTCGCGCGCGGCTGTGGATGCGGGCTTTGTGCCCAATGATTACCAGGTCGGCCAGACCGGCAAGGTGGTCGCGCCCCAGCTCTATATCGCCGTGGGCATTTCCGGCGCCATCCAGCACCTGGCCGGGATGAAGGATTCCAAGGTCATCGTCGCCATCAACAACGACGAGGAAGCCCCGATCTTCCAGGTCGCCGATTACGGACTGGTCGCTGACCTGTTCAAGGCGGTCCCCGAACTTGAAGAAGAACTGGGCAAGGCGGGCTATTGAGGCGTTTAGGCCTTGCTTGACGGCGCAGTGTAGAGCCCCGGGGCCTGAAGCTCCGGGGTTCTTCTTTTTGCGGATGCACTCAGGGTTGCTTCATCGGAGCAGGTCCCGTCCGAGACTTGACACAGAGGTAGCCAAACGCCGCCTTTAGCCCCCGGAGGATTCCCATGGCTAAGTCGGTCAAGTTTGCAGATGACTCGCTCATCGATGATGCGCGCAGCGAGGCGGAGCTTCAGAGCCGGTCGCTGGCCGGACAGATCACCCACTGGGCGCGCCTGGGCCGCGCCATCGAGCGTTCGGGCAGGCTGGACCACGTCAAGATCTCGCTTGCGCTTGCAGGCGAGCTGGGCACAGACCGCCTTACCGCGGAAGAAAAGGCGATCTGGTCAGAGCGCTTTCTTGTGAGAATGTCCGAGCCTGGCCCGAACGAGGACGCCTTCTTTGAAGAACTGCGCAAGAACGGCCAGGCGCCCGGCCTTGATGCGTCGGGCAGGATCGTCCAAGCGGGCGCTCCGCCTGAGAAATGAATCCGACCATGATCCTGCTTGCCGGCCCCAATGGCGCCGGCAAGTCGACCCTGTATCACACCCGCGTGGCGCCCGCCTTTGCAGGCTCCTTCATCAATGCCGACATAATACAACGCGACGAGCTGGCTGATCAGAGCCCGCAGGCCGCCTAAAAAGCGGCCGAGATCGCAACGCAGCGGCGCAGCGCGATGCTCTCCCGGGGCGCTGACTTCGTCACGGAGACCGTATTCTCGCATCCTTCAAAGCTTGAACTCGTGAAAGCGGCGCGAGAGCGGGGCCACACTGTTTGGGTGATGCATGTGGGGGTCGACAGCCCCGAACTCTCCGTGGCGCGCGTCGCCTACCGGGCCGGGATCGGCGGGCATGCTGTCCCCGAACACAAGATTCGCGAGCGATATGACCGCTCTGCGCAGCTTATCCCGTTGGCTGTGCGGCTTGCTGACAAAGGCCTCGTCTACGATAACTCGGCGGCGGCGCAGAGTCCCAAGCTCGTTCTCACCTTTGACCGGGGCCGCCTGATTGGCGTCCGGCCCGGCCCTCCGGCATGGATCAGGCGGGCCTACGCGCCTGATCTGCTGGAATTCGAAGACGCGGGCCGCACACGCTGAGGCCTGCATGGCGCGTGACTTCATATGCCAGGGCGGCGCGAAAGCGGGATAAGGCGGAAGATAGCCCGCCCAGATGTGCGCCGCACCTTGGCAAGACACGCCCTTTCAACCGATTATCCCGGCAGCAACCGGATAAAGGAGACCTGCCCATGGCCGTCAGCCGCAAGGACGAAGCCCGCCTGTTCACCAAGGACGAGCTGGAGCTGGTCGATCGCTCGCACCATCCCGCCCTGTCCGAGCTGGACGACAAGACGCTGGCCGACACCCGCAAGCTGGTGCGCGAGCGCCGGCAGCGCGCGCTGGACATCTCCAAGCGCCAGCGCCGCGAAATGCGCGGCAAGGCCAAGGCCCAGGGCGCCAAGCCGGCGGCGGATAATCTGGGGTCGAAGGAAAAGGCTGCGGCCCTGGCCAGCGCACTCAAGCGCCTGAACGCCGAGCACGCGCGGCGGACCGCCGCCTCGGCGCGCGAAGAGACAAGGTCGGGCATGAAGAAGGCGCTGGAAATGAAACGCGCCGCCCCGAAGACCACGCGCCCGGGATCGCGCACCGCCAGCAAGGGCATGCAGAAAAACACCAGCAGCAAGCGCGAACAGATCGCCGATCCGCGCGAAGCGGGCCGGGTGTCCCAGCAGATCAAGAAGGCCCAGGCCAAGCGGGACGGCTAGACACGCCAGCCAGTCAACCCGGCGCGTGACGGGCCAGCCAGGCGTCCAGCATCGCCTGCTGGGCGTGAAACGCATGCTCGGGCGGAGCGCCGTTGAAGCCCTGGGGCGATTTGAAGAACACGGCGAACTCGCGAATGCACCCTGACAGGCCTTGTTGCAGGGCGATGTCGCACAGCCGCGCCAGCTCGATCACCAGTGGCGCGGCCAGGATCGAATCGGCGCACAGGAAATTGATCTTCATCTGCATTGGCTGACCCAGAAACCCGGCCAGATCGATGCTGTCCCAGGCCTCCTTCATGTCACCCTTGGGCGGGTGGTAGCAGATATTGATGATGTGGTTTTCCACCGTGTAGCCGAGGATCTGGTCCAGAACCGAGCGCTTGGCGCCAATCTTTGACGCGCGCGAGTCCGGGTCGTCGAGCACATAGCCGTCAAGATTGCCCAAGAGATTGGTGGAATACCAGCCCTCCACCTTCAGCGCCCGATCACGCAAGGCCGGGGCGAGCGCGGTCTTCACCAGCGTCTGGCCGGTCTTGCCGTCCTTGCCCGCCAGCGGCGCGCCATGGGCGCGCGCCAGCGCCTCGATGGGCGCCGTATCAGCGGCCTGGCTGGGCGTGAAGTTCACAAAGGGCCGGCCCGATCCGGCGGCCGCATAGGCGTAGAGCATGCTTGCGCTGATATCAGGATCGCTACGGTCCAGCCCGTCTTCAAACGCATCGAGGCTGGTCAGACAGGCGCTGTCCGGACCCGGCGCCCGCTCGGTAGAACCCAGATTGATGACCACCACGCTGTCCAGCTGGCGCTCATCCTGGAAGCGGTCGAGATCCGCACGCATCTGCGCCACGGCTGCGCGCAGGCTGTTGGCGGCCATGACATGACCCTGGCGCATCGGGCGGCAATAGCGGCTGTTGTGAAAGGCGGGCCAGGGCGTGATCTGTGACAGGCCGCCATTGGCGCGCACCGCCAGGTCCGGCGCCAGCACCTTGTGGCGCAAAACTGCGTCCGACAGTGCTGATCCGTCCAGATCCCAGCCCGCCACCGCCAGATCGTCATAGGCCGGCGCGCCGCGCAAGGTCCGGCCCGCCAGCGGCAGGCCATGGGCCGGGCTGGCCCCGCTGCGGATCAGATGGAGCCCGGCCGCAACCGTTGAGCCGACAGCGCCGCCCAGGCCCACCAGCGCCAGCCCGGTGCGCCGCCTTTGCACGCTGCGGGACAATGCCGCGCCCTCACTCACACCGGCCACGCCAAAGCCCGCTAGCAGCCCTTCACGCGGGCGCTGATGTGATCAAGCAGGACCGGCGTAGCGCCTTCCAGCACGCCCATGCCGTGAAACAGGCCCAAAGATGGATCGCGCGCGGCCATGGGCTGATTGTCCAGCGCTTCGGCAACCGCCATCGCCATGCTTTCCGCGACAACAATATCTGCAGCCATTTCGTCTGGCACGCCGTGTTTCGCCAGCACGCCATAGACGTCTACCAAAACATCCAGATCAACCAGTCCGCGAATGTCTTCCATCAGGCTGTCGGTCCGTTTGCGAGCGTGAGCGTCCATCTCAAAGCCTCCTTCGATCTTGACGGCGATGATTGCCGTTTTGCAACTTTATGTTACATTATCTAAAGGTGCAATCATTCATTTTACCGCGCCGGACACATGCGGAAGACGCTGACGATGCCGGACCAGGTGACAGCCCAAACCTATTTTCCCGTCCTGTGCGCGCTGGCCGTGCGCAATGCGGCGGCCAAGCCCGTTTATCAACGTCTGTGGGCCCAGGCGCTGGCGGCGCACGCTGGCGCGCCACCCTTCGCAGCACTCCCCCTGATCACGCGCGACGCCTTTGAGGCGGCCCGCGCCGGCGCGGACCATGCGCAAGACGTGGCGCTGATCCATCACTCCACCGGCACGACGGGACCGGCCTTCTTCCGCCACCGCACAGCGGCCGAAGTGCAGCGCATGACGTCGTTCTTCACCGAGCATTACCGCAGGCTTGGCCTCGCCGATGCCGCAACGGGACCCCGGCCCATGGTATTGTGCGAGATCGATGGCTATCACGGCACCCGCATCCCCGCCCCCTCGCCGGCCTTTCCGGTGCACGGTGACGCCAACAGCGCAGGCACACTGGCGCAAACGGCCGCCACCCTGACACGCCGCTACGGCCTTGCAGGCGTGAGCGATGGGCCTGTGGCCATTGTCGGCACAGAGCAGTTCCTGATGCTGGTGACGCTGGAGCTGCTGCGCGCGGGCGCCGATCCCAAGAGCTTGCCCGTACGCCGCCTGATGAGCTGCGGGCATTACCTGTCCAATACGCGCCGGCGCTTCTTCCAGCAGGCGTGGGGGCTTGATGTGGAGGACAGTTTCTCACTGTCTGAAGTGTTCGGGTCCGCCCGGCGCATGCCCGGCGGCCGGCATCGCTTCTGGCCCATGGTCCACGCCGAGTTCATCGATCCGGTGACCGGCCAGCCGGTCCGCAGCGGGCTGGCCGAGCTGGTGCTGACCGAATTGCCGCCCTTCGTTGATTATGAACCGCTGGTGCGCTACCGGACAGGCGATCTGGTGCGCGTCGAGGGTGATGACGTGCTGCCGGCCCTGTCAGAATTCACGCCGCTGGGGCGGCTCGCGCGCTGCGTGCGCGCGCCCGATGGCGCGCCGCTCCTCGCCCAGTATCCGGTGCTGGACGCCGTGGATCATCTCCCCGAAATCGCCCGCGAGCCATCCGAGCGCTGGATTGAGGCGCGCTTCGGTCCGGTTCCGCTGGGCCGGCCGCGTATCGCGGTGACGCAAAGCCTGCGCTCCATCCAGTTCGATGTCCAGCTCAGCTTTTGCCCAACGATTTTCCCCGAGGCGGCGCGCTCGGTGGCCAACCGCCTGAACCGGCGCCTGCGCCAGGCCATGACGGACACGGGCGGTGACGCGGCCAGGGGCATGCGGCTCAGGATCCGCACCACCGGCCTGCCCGTCACGCCCGCCGCACTGTTCGGGACATGAGCAGGGCGTGCAGCCCGCCCAGCCCCGCCTCCAGGCCGGGCCCGCCCTGCGGAGGGCGCCGGTCATCCGTCACCCGTCCCCGTCCTCATAAAAACTCACCTCGTCATCAAGGTCGGCGTAGCCGGCGGTCTCCACATCGCCCGGGTCCCGTTCCAGCCGGCGCCAACCGGTCATGAAGCTGGGTCCGTAACTGGCTGCCAGCAGCAGGCGCGGTCCGTCACATTTGCGCACGCTGGCGCCGTGCAGCAGCGCTTCGTTCAGGACGATCACGTCGCCCGCGCGCACCGGAACCGTGCGCAACATCGGGTGCCCGCTTTCTGACAGAAGGGTGCGGCGCGTGCGCACCGCCTCCGGCCAGGGAAAGGGAAACTGGGCCTTGTGCGAGCCCTCGATGTAGCAGAACGGCCCGCCATCGGGACCAACATCGGTGAGATAGGCAATGAGCTTGACGTAGCTCGTGTAGAGCCGGCCGTCATGATACTCGCAGCGATAGGCCAGATGCCGGCTGGCGTGTATCCCGCCCTCCCAGATCTGATCAAGGGTTTGGCCGTTGTGCATGTAGAGAAAGGCGCCGCGTGCCGATTCGTGGCCGTAGCATTCCAGCAGCCGGAGCGGCTGGTTGATCACCGCGCGGGCTGCACCGGTAAAGGCGGTTCCGGTGACAAGCGCGCGCACCGGCGCATGACGGTGATGGGGCGCCTCCCAGCGGCGAAGGCCGGTGTCGGGAAAGGCTGCGTCCGGGGCCGCGTCCAGAAAGCTGCGCGCCGCCGCCAGGCCGGCCGCGTCCAGAAAACCCTCGAGCCTCACAAAGCCCTGCGCATCATAGGCGTACAGCTGTTCGCGCGTCAGCGCGGTCATGACGCGGCGCTTCCCCGCGCCGCCAGGGCGCCATAGGGCGCGTCCGGATCAAGGGTGTCATCGTCGCAGACCGGGGCCGCACCGCCGGTGACCAGCACCCGCAATCGCGGCTCTGCCTGCGCGCAGCCTGCCTGTGTCATGGACCCGCTCTTCCAAACAAAGGGCCGGATTGGCCCTTACCAGATGCAACTTATAATGTTATTTCTGGAGCGGCAAGGCGTGGCGCGAGCGCCAGAAGGCACACGGCAGCTGCCAGATCGCGATTTGCTCTGAGGTTGTATTTCTGCTTGCACCCGGCGCATCCTGCCGTCACTCTACTTCAAAGTGTGTTTTTGCGGTGATCTCTGGACCGGGCGGATGAAACGGATTGCAATCGGCGTAGCGGGGCTGGGTTTTGCAGGTGCGCTGCATGCGCGCGCTGTGGAACAAGCCGCCCGGCTGGACCGCGGGCCCGGCGCGCCGGCGCTGCAACTGGCCGCCGCCGCTGACCCCGACCCGGCCCGCCGGGCCGCCGCCGCCCGCGCCTTTCCCGCCGCCCGCCTGCATGCCGACTGGCAAGCCCTCGTGCAGGACCGCGATCTGGACGCGGTGGTGATCGCTTTGCCCAACGACCTCCATGCAGACGCTGGCGCGGCCTGTCTGGCGGCCGGCAAGGCGGTGCTGATCGAGAAACCGCTGGCGCCTGATGCTGCGGGGGTGCGCCGCCTTGCTCACGCAGCCGTCCGCGCACGGCGCACCGCGTCAGCCGGTTATGTTTTCCGCCACAGTCCGGCGCTGGCGTGGGCGATTGCGCAGGCGCAGACGGGCGCATTCGGCGAGCTTCACCATATCGCCCTGACCCATGCCGAGGATTATGGCGCCGCAGGTGCGCCGCTGGGCTGGCGCGGGGATGCCGCGCGCGCCGGCTATGGCGCACTGGGGGATCTGGGCGCGCACGCTATCTCCATCGGGATTGCCCTGTGCGGGCCGGTCGCAAGCGCCGCCGCGATCCAGTCGCCGCATCCGGAGACGGGCCTCACGGATGACCGGACCAGCGCGCTGCTGGCCTTCACATCCGGCGCCCAGGGCTCGCTGCACGCCAGCCGCACGGCGCTGGGCCGCAAAATGCGCCTGGCCGTCGAGATCAGCGCCGACCGGGCGAGCCTCGTGTTTGACCATGAGCGGCCCAACGAAATTGACGTGTGCATGGCCGGACAGCCAGGCTTCGTCAAAAGGCTGTGCGGGCCGGATATGCCCGGCTATGACCGGATCATATGCGCCGCTGGTCACGGGTTGGGGTTTGCCGATCTGTTCACCCTCCAGATGGAGGCATGGACGCGCGATATCGCGGCGGGCGCACCGGGCGATCTGGGCTTTGCCTTACAGGTGGAGGCTTCGCTTCAGGCCGTACGCGCCAGCGCCCGAACCGGCGCCTGGACACTGGTGCAGGCAATGCATGAGGCGGCGGCATGACGGCGCCCCCGTACTGGAATCCGAATGCGCTGGAGGTGAACGCCGCCGAGCACTGCAATCTCTCCTGCGCGGGGTGCAGCCATCTCTCCCCGGTAATGGCCAAACGCAACACTGAAGTGGACACCGTGGCACGCGATCTGACGGCGCTGGCGGCCGCTTACCGGGCGCGGCGGGTCAAGCTGCTGGGCGGTGAACCACTGCTCAATCGCGCTTTGCCCGCCCTGGCCGAAGCGGTGCGCGCCGCGGCGATATGTGATGAGATCAGCGTGTGCACCAACGGGCTGCTCCTGCACCGTATGGACCCGGCGCTGTGGCGCCTGATCGATCATCTGGAAATTTCGCTCTACCCGGATGTGGCCGCCGGGACGATTGATCTGGACGGCGCCCGGCGTAACGCCGCCGCGCACGGCGTGACGCTGGAGGTCAACCGCTACAGCCGCTTCCGGGTCCCCTACGCTGAAGATTCCGCCCTGCCGCCGGCGCTGGTGCGCCGCGTCTATAACGGCTGCCAGATCATCCACCATTGGCGCTGCCATACTGTCCATGACGGGATGTTCTATGCCTGCCCGCAGGCATTATTTCTGGCCCGGCGTTTCGGACCCGGCGGCGCCGGGGCCCGGGATGCGGTCGCGGTCCACGAGCCGGACCTCGGCCAAAGGCTCGCCGCCTATCTCGCCCGGCGCGGCCCGCTCAAGGCGTGCCAGCGATGCCTTGGAACAGCGGGCAAGACCTTGCCCCACCGCCAGGCAGGGCGGCGCGACTGGGCGCGCGATCAGCGCGGCGCACCCGGGGCGCTGGTCGACCAGGCCTGGCTGAGCGCTCTGGAGGCCGACATCACCCGTGACGATTCCGGTGCGGCGCCGGAGCGCGTGAAATGATCGTGACGCAGACGCCCTACCGGCTGAGCCTGACGGGCGGGACAGACTTTCTGTGCTGCATGGCGCCGCCCGAACGCTACAGCGCCATCGCCGCCGCTCTCGGCCATCGTCCACGCCTGCAGTTTGGCATGTGTGACGAAAGCTCTCAACGCGTGTTTCACGATTGCTGCGGCCTTGAGGGCGCTTCGTCATGACCACGCCGCCGCCAGACATCACCGTCATCACGATCACACGCACCCGCCCACAGCTGCTCCAGCGCGCCCTGGCGGCGGTCACGCGCGCCTGTGGCGAAGCCGCACTTGAGCATCGCATTCTTGTCGATGCCTGCGCCGAAACCGAGGCCATGCTGCGCGCCCACCGCACCGCGCCGCACCGGATTTGGAAAGTCGCACCCCGCGCGCCGCACGAGCATTCCGGCCCCGGACGCAGCAGCGCCTTGCGCAATCTCGGCGTCGCTGAAGCGCGAGGCCGCTACATCGCCTTCATTGATGACGACAATGACTGGGAGCCGGGGCATTTGGCGAGCCTGCTCGCTCTCGCCCGCGCCAGCGGCGCACCCGCCGTGCATTCCAGTCTCAAGATGTTCCACCGGGACGGACGGCCCTGGTGCGAGGACCGCGTGCCCTGGGCGCACGATGAACAGGCCGGGCGGGCGCACTTCAGCGAGCTGGTGGCGCTGGGAGTATGCACCCGGGGCTCCAACATATTCCATGACCGGGCCGATCCCCCCGGCCAGCCTGGCGGGGCGCGCACGGTGGATACGGGCGCCTGGCTGATCGCGCGCGATTTGCTTCTGGAAATCCCCTTCCGCACGGATTTTTCCGCAGCCGACGCCGACTCCCTGACCGGTGAGGACGACAAGCTCCTGTCCGACCTGCTGGCGGCAGGCGTGCGTCCGCGCTCCACCGGTCAGGCGACACTGCGCTATTTCACCGGCGGATATTCCAACCGGTTCGATGCGCCGTTCGACGACAGCTTCTCCTGGCGCAGCGGGACGGCGTCATGAGCCGGACCGGCGCCCTGGCCCTGCTTGGCGGCGCGCCGGTCCGCACCGCGCCCTGGCCGGCCTGGCCGCCGGTCAATGATGGGATCAGGGCCGCTGCCCGGTCTGCGCTGGACAGCGGACGCTGGGCGATTTCCGGCCCGGTGCGGGGCGGACCGTCATTGCAGCAACAGTTTGCGCAGGCCTGGGCGGCGTTCAATGGCGTGGGCTACGGCGTCGCGGTCTCGTCCGGGTCGAGCGCGCTATTGCTGGCCATGGAAGCGCTGGGCATCGGTCCGGGCGATGAGGTGATCGTGCCGGTCTGGACCTGGGTGGCGAGCGCGTCGACCGTGCTGCGCGCAGGGGCCACGCCGGTGCTGGCCGATGTCTCGCCAGACAATTTCTGCCTGACTGCGGCGTCCATCGCCCGGGCGATCACGCCGCGCACCCGCGCCGTGATCGGGGTGCATTTACACCAGTCCATGATGGAGATGGAGCCCATCCTCGAACTGACGCGCGCGCGCGGCCTTTATCTCATTGAAGACTGCGCGCAGGCCCATGGCGCCCTCTATGCCGGGCGGCGGGCGGGCAGTTTCGGGCATGTGGGCTGTTTCAGCTTCCAGCAGACCAAGCCGCTGACCAGCGGCGAGGGCGGAGCGGTGATCACGCATGACCCCGAGCTGGCTGAACGCGTCTTCGCCCTGCATGCCGATGGGCGCCGCCTCGCTCGGCCCGACCCGGTCACCGGGCTGGAGCTGGCCGAGGGGCTCGGCCCCATGGGCGCCAATCACGCCATGACCGAGATGCAGGCCGCCGTCTTGCTGGCCCAGCTGGAGGATAGCGCGCTGGACAAGCGCCTGTCCGTAACCGCGCAGAACGCCGCCTGGCTGGATGAAGCCCTGGCCGGACTGGGGCCGTTGCGTCCGCTGATTCAGCCCGCCCGGCTGGAGCGGCGCACCGTGTTCGAGTACATCATCGCCCTTGACCCGTCCGTGACCGCGCATGTCCCGTCAGCGCGCATCGGCGTCGCGCTCAGCGCCGAACTTGGCGCGCCATGGTACACCAGCGACCCGCCCCTGCATGTGAGCGGCCTGTACCGGCCAGGCTCCAGGCCCCGCTTCGCCGCATGCGCCGGACCGGACCGCGCGCCGGGGGATTTTCCGGTGGCCGAGGACTACGCCGCCCGCACGCTGGCATGCCATCACGCGGTGTTGTCAGCCGGCCGCGCCGACATGGCAGACATCGTTAACGCGTTCGACAAGGTGTTGAATCGGCTGGGTGATCTTGAAGCCGACAAGGCGGGCGCAGCGTGAGGACGTCCGCAATCCGCGTCATCTCGGCCCTCAGCGCCGCGCCCTGGGGCGCCGCTGAAACACTGTGGGCAGAAACGGCCCAGCGCCTGATGGCGCGCGGATGCCGGGTCGCCGCGTCCGTGCGCCATTGGCCGCAGAGGCCGAAGCCAGTCGCGCAACTGGCCAGCCTGGGGGTGGAGATCGAAGAGCGCAGCGATGATGGACCCGGCGCCCTCGTGACCGCGCCGGGCTTTGACCTCACGGTCTTGCAGCAGCCGGACATGTTCGCCGCCACGCCCTGGATGAACGCCTGCCGCACGTCGGGCCAGCCGTATGTCACGCTCACCCATTACGGCGCGCTGCACGAATGGCCGCCCGGCGAGACCGGCCTCGCCCTGCGCGCCGGCTTCATGGGCGCGCGCGCGAACTACTTCGTCTCCAACGCCAGCATTGCCCTCGCCGCGCGGCAAAGCGCGCTCAACGCCGTGCCCCGGGCTGTACGCGTGCGCACGCCTTACAAGGTTCCCCACGCCGGACAGCTGCGCTGGCCCGCGCCGGACACGCCGCTGCGGCTGGCCTGCATCGGGCGGCTGGACCTTGAAGACAAGGGTCAGGACACGCTGCTGCACGTACTGGCCCGCCCGCACTGGCGCGCCCGGAATGTCACGCTGTCGCTGATTGGCGACGGCCCCCATCGCGCTCTTTTGCAAATGATGGTCAATGAGCTGGCGCTGGAGAACATTGTCACGCTCACCGGACCGGTACGGGATATCCAGGGCGTCTGGGCCCACAGCCACGCTCTTGTGCTGGCCTCGCGCGCCGAGGGGCTGCCGGCGGTCATCGTGGAAGCGATGCTGTGCGGGCGCCCTTGCGTGGTCAGCGATGTGGCGGGCAATGGCGAATTGCTGGAGGAGGGCGTCACCGGCTTTATCGCCCGCACCCCCGGCGATGACGATATGGACGACGCGCTGGAGCGCCTCTGGGATGCGCGCATGAAGCTAGAGGGCATGGGCGCTGCAGCGGCAGCGGCGGCGCGCGCCGCTGTGCCGCCCGATCCGGCTTCCGTTTTTGCTGATATGCTGTTAGCAGCCTGCCCCTGACAGATGGCGCGGGGCGGGAGCACGCATTGTGATGGACGCACGCGAGGAAGCCGGGACGCTCTATCTGGGGGCCACGCCCATCGGCAATCTGGAAGACATGACCTACCGGGCCGTTCTCATCCTCACCGAAGCCGACGTGGTCGCCGCCGAGGATACGCGCCATACCCGCAAGCTGCTGGATTATTACGGCATTTCGCCCCAGCGCCTGATCACCTGCCATGACCATAATGAGCGCCACAGCGCCGGCGGCATCGCCGATTTGATCGTGCGGGGGCAAAGCGTCGCCCTGTGCAGCGATGCGGGCATGCCAGGCATCAATGATCCGGGCTACCGTGTGGTGGCGGCGGTGTATGAGCGCGGCCTTCCGGTGCGGGTGATCCCCGGCGCATCTTCGGTGCTGAGCGCGCTGGTCCTGTCCAATCTGCCGCCGCACGAGTTTGTGTTTCTAGGCTTTCCACCCCGCAAGAGCGGCCAGCGGCGCAACTGGCTGGACCGCGCCCGGCGCCATCAGGCCACCCTGGTGATGATGGAAGCGCCTCACCGCCTGCCGGGCCTTCTGGAGGATGCGCTTGCGGTGTTTGGCGATATCGAGGGCGCGGTGTGTCTGGAAATCACCAAAATGTTCGAAGAGACTGCACGCGGTCCGATCAGCGCGCTGGCCGCCCGCTTCCCCGAACCCCCGCGCGGCGAGGGGATGGTGGTGTTCGACGGCGCCAGCGTCGCCCCGCCCGATGCTGACACCGGCATGAAAAAGCGTCAGCGCGACAGGCGGAAGCCCAGCTCGCCCGGCAGCGACAATTCCGATACCTGACGCCCGCTGCCGCGAGCGACCGCGTCGAAGCTGCGCCGGTAGTTGGCCTCCATGCCCTTCTGACGCCCGCCCAGGCTCAGCAGGGGATAGGTTACGATGACATGGCGCGCTGTCAGGCCTTCGATCAGGCGCGCGCCCGCGCCGGGCTCGATCTGGTCAAGGCAAGGCAGGGTTTTCAGCGCCAGCACGACGTCAGCCCCGTCCTCATCGGGCGGACCGGCGGCGAGATCATGGGCGAAAGTCTCCACCGGGAAGCCGGTAAGACCCGAGGCGCGCGCCACAAAATCGAGCATGTCGAGATAGATGTCGCAGGCACGGTATCGCTCCGGCTGCACCGGCATCCAGGGCCGCCCCAGCGGGTTCAGGCCGCAGGCGAGATCGAGGATGCAGGCCGGCGCCTGGATGCCGGCGAACAGGCCCGAATAATAGGCCTCCAGCGCCCCCGCGCGCTCGGCCATGGAGCGGTGGATGGTGAACTGGTGGGCTAGCTCCGCCCGGCGCGCTTCAGGGTCCGCCGTCTCCAGCGCCGTGAGCCAGCGCCCATAGGCCGGTTTGCCCGCGAAATACGCGCCGCCCGACTGGTGGAGCTGGCGCTTGACCCGTTTGACCGCCTCGCGCGGGGCGATCCCGGCGGACAGCTCGCGCGCGGCGAGCCGTTCGATCAGCGCAGGCAGTATATCGCGCGATTTCGATGCCGAGCGGACCTGCGCCACCACCTCGTCCAGCGCGGCCCGACTGGATGGGCTCTGGTCCGTCGCACTCACGCGGCGCGCTCCGCCGCGACCAGATCGGTGACCTGGCGCATGAACCAGAGATTATGGATGGTCGCCAGGCGCCAGTAGAGCGGCTCGTCGCGCTTGAACAGATGATGCAGATAGCCCCGGCTATAGGTGCGGCAGGTCAGGCATTCGCACTGCTGCGAAATCGGCGCGTCATTGCGCGCATGCACCTCGTCAGCGAGATAGAGCGTCTTGAACCAGTCATCGCCTTCGATTGTCGGGACATCGCCGCGGAAGCAGTAGAGCCGGCCGCGCCGGGCGTCGCGCGTCGGCAGGGCGCTGTCGCACAGCGTATAGCCCATGCGGCCGCACGCCGCGACCGAGACCGGGTGGCCCACGCCCAACGCATGCAGCGGAAATTCGGCCGGGATCAGGTCGCGCACCAGCGCCAGCGTGTCGGTCAGCAGCTTGCCATCTGAATCCAGCGGCCAGCCGCCAAATCCGTAACCGTCAAAACCGATATCCAGCAGGGCCCCAGCACACTGGCGGCGCAGCTCCGGCGACGTCCCGCCCTGCACGACGCCCCACAGGCGCGGCCGGTCGGGATCGCGTTCGCGCTTGCCCAGCTGGGCGGCGAACGCATCCTTGCACGCGCGCGCCCAGGCGATGGTGCGCTCGACGGAGAGAATTTGTTCGGCCTCGGGATCTTCAGGCCGCGTGCAGTCATCAAGACAGAACAATATGTCCCCGCCCAGCCGCAGCTGGGTGGTGATGGCTTTTTCCGGGGTAAGCTGGACCTTGGCGCCGTCCTCGAAGGCGAAATCGAGACCCCGGCTGGTAATGCGCCCCCGCCCGGCATTCTCCCGGATCAGCGACAGCGCCTGGAAGCCACCCGAATCGGTCATCAGCACGCCCGGCCAGCCCATCATCTTTTTCAGCCCGCCCAGCGCCTTGATCCGGGTAACGCCGGGCGCGCGCATCAGGTGAAAGGCATTGGCCATCAAAACGCGCACGCCCGCCGCCGGCAGCTCGTCTGCGCCCAGACCCTTGATCGCGCCATAGGTGGCGTCCGGCACGAAGAGCGGGTTCTCGGTGACCCCGAGGGGCAGGGTTGGGCGCAGCTCCATCACGCGTCCTTGCGCAGGCGCGCCACGAAGCACGCTTCCATGAACCGGCTGGGCGAGACGCGGCACGCCATGGTCAGGCTCGGATCAAAGCTCTCCTTGTCCCAGCGTGTGCGGGCGGGAATCAGGCCGGGCGCAGCGATCTCGATGGGCTCCAGCAACATGTCCGGGGCGTGGCTGAGGAGGTGGTTCACAGACGCCTCGTTTTCTTCCGGGGACAACGTGCAGGTGGAGTACACCAGCACACCGCCCGGCTTGAGCAGCTTCGTAGCCGCCATCAGCATCTTGCGCTGCAGGCGGCTGTACTCGATGACTCGCTCCATCGACCAGTAGCGCAGTGTGACCGGGCGGCGCAGATCGAACATGCCCTCGCCGGTGCACTGGGCGTCGATGAGAATGCGGTCAAACGGTCCGTCCAGAAACCGGTCGATGAACTGGCCGGGATGGGCGGTCACGGACGCCGTGCGCACATGCAGAAGGCTCAGCACTTCATTGAGCTTGGGCAGGCGCGCGGGCAGGGCGTCATTCGCCCAGATCTCGGCCTCATTGCCGGTGAGCGCGGCGATATGGGAGGTCTTGCCGCCCGGCGCCGCACACAGATCCAGGATGCGCTCGCCCGGCTTCGGATCCAGCGCCAGGGCCGGCACAAAGCTGGAGGCGTTCTGGATGAAAGCCTGACCGCTGGAGAAGAGATGATCGGGCAGGGCCTCGCCCGGCGCCAGATCGAGATGCCAGGCGCCCTCGCACCAGTCGACCGGGATGAGGGCCTCGCCCCAGGGCGCAATTTCCGCCTCGAAATCGGACCGGGACACACCCGCCAGCGGATTGAAGCGCAGGCTCTGGCGCCGGCCCTGGCTCATCAGCGCCTCGGCGACGCCTTCAGGCACATCGAAGACGCGCGCTGCGCGGGTCAGGAATTGCTGGCGGCGCGCATTGGCGCCGCCGCTGCTGCGCCCGCCCGGCCTGGCGCTGCTGGCGCCCTTGCGTTTTGCGCCGCGCGCCATCGCCTCGCCTTTCAAAGCTTTCGTACCGAAGACCTGCAGCTAACGGGCCGGGGCCGCCGCATCAAGGCAAGGCGCTCAGCTGAGCTCGCCAAAACCTGATTCAACGAGACCGGCCAGCGCTGACACCGCCGCCTCCGCCTCGGCGCCGTCGGCGCAGATCGTGATCTGCGATCCCGGCCCGGCGGCGAGCATCAACAGCTCCATGATCGAGTCAGCGGCCACTTCCTCGCCCTCGCGCACCACGGTGACACGGGCGTCAAAGGGCGCCGCCTGCGCAACGAACTTCGCAGAGGCGCGGGCGTGCAATCCGCGCGGATTGCAGATGGTGACCGTCCGCTGCGTGGTCATGCAGGCCCGTCCAGCAATTGTGACGCCACCGCTATATAGCGCTTGCCCGCGGCGCTGACACTATCGGCCAAAGCGCTGAGCGGCAGGCGGCCACGCGCTTCAGCCAGCTTGATCATCATGGGCAGATTGGCGCCGGCGATCACCTCCACGCGGCCGCGCTCCAGCAGCGAAATGGACAGGTTTGACGGCGTGCCGCCGAACATGTCGGTGATGACGATGACGCCCTGTCCGCTATCGGCGGCCTCGATGGCGGCGCGGATGTCGCTGCGCCGCAGCTCCATGTCATCATCGGGCCCGATCGAGACGGCGCTACACGCTTTCAGCGGCCCCACCACGTGCTCTGCGGCCAGGATCAGCTCGTCGGCCAGACGGCCATGTGAGACGACGACGATGCCGATCATGGCGACGCGTATAGTTCCTGTTGCTTAGGCGGACATGTGATTGTCCCATGTAAGCCCGGTTTACCGGCCGCGAAAAGGCCCCGCGGGCAGAAGGGTCACAGGGTGTGGCCCCGGCGCCGCGCACGCAGGCCGTCTGCTATCCGCCGCCTCGTCAACAGACGCCAGGTCATCGGGCAGCCGGAAGGTCCACGGTGAACACCGCGCCGCCCCCAGGCCGGTTGCCCGCCCGGATCGCGCCGCCATGGGCGTTGACGATCTGGCGCGCGATGGCGAGCCCCAGTCCGGAATGGGCGCCAAAGGCCGTGCCCTCGGGCCGACGGGTATGAAACCGGTCGAAAATCGTTTCCAGGCTTTCCGGCGGAATGCCCGGGCCATCATCCTCCACCGTCACGATGAGGCGTCCATGGGCCGCGCCGGTGCGCCGCGCCATCAGCCGCACCACCCCGCCCGGCGGCGAAAAGGTAAGGGCGTTGTCGACCAGGTTGATGAACACCCGGCTCAGCGGGCCTTCATGGCCGCGCATCAGCAGGGGCGCTGTCCCGGCGTCCACCACGACGCGCGGCGGCGCGTCTTCTGCGTCCTGGTGGTGCAGGCTGGCGATATCGCCCAGCAGGCGGGCGATGTCGACCAGCGCCAGATCTTCGCGCGCCAGCTCCGCATCAAGCCTGGAGGCGTTGGAAATATCCGTGATCAGCCGGTCGATCCGGCGCACATCATGCTGGATCACCGCAATCAGGCGCGCGCGCTGGGCGTCATCGCGCGCCAGCGGCAGGGTCTCGGCGGCCGAGCGGATCGAGGTGAGCGGATTCTTGATCTCGTGGGAGACATCGGCGGCGAAGCTCTCGATGGCGTCGAGCCGGTCGTAGAGCGCATTGGTCATCTGGCTGAACGCGGTCGAGAGCGCGCCGATCTCGTCGCCGCGCCGACCGAAATCGGGCATCGGCACGCGCGATCCCCCGGCCAGTCGCACCCGCCGCGCCGCCTCGGAGAGTCGCGCCAGCGGCCCGGCGATCGACACGGTCAGTATGATCGTGCCAAGGGCGATAATCCCGGCGGCGAATACGACGAACACGCCCAGAAACACCCGCTCCTCGGCGATCAGCTCGTCAAGATCATAGGATTCATAGGTCACGGTGCCGACCACGGCCTGGATCAGCTGGATCGGCAGGGTCACCGACACCACGCGCCCCCCGTCCGCCCCGCGCCGCACACCGCGCTGGGGCTCGCCGGTTTCAAAGGCGCGCGCCACTTCCTCATTGAGCGTCCGCTCCAGATAGGCGCGCGACTCCGGCGTGGTCCAGAGCATGGACACCGGCTCGAACAGGGACTCAATCCAGCTGCCCAAAGGCCGCTGCGGGGCGGGGACCGCCTCACCGGGCGGCGGCAAGGGCGTGATTTCCACCTGACCCGCAATCAGATCGCTGTCGGCGATCCGCGCCGGGCCCGGCGCATGCAGGATGGCGCGCGACTGGTCGGGCACGTAGAGCGACGACAGGCGGCGCAGAACCTCGCGCGCAGAATCATTATCCATGCGCGGGCCGGGCGGATCGCCATAGACGGCGGTCTCGGTGATGACGCTGGCGATGATTTCGGCCTGGGCGGTGAGCGAGTCGAGCTTTGCGGCCACCACACCGCGCCGGGCTTCGGTGATGGCGACCAGACCCAGCAGCAGCACGCACAGAACAGCCAGGGTGATCTGTGCGATCAACATCCACAGCTTGGGCATGCGCAGGCGCGGCACGCGCTGCAGCAGCCAGCGCGCCCCGGCGCGCACGCGCTTAATCTTCCTTGTAACGATAGCCGACGCCATACAGGGTCTCGATCCCGTCAAAGGTCGAATCCACCTCGCGGAACTTCTTGCGGATGCGCTTAATGTGGCTGTCGATAGTGCGGTCATCGACATAGACCTGATCGTCATAGGCCGCGTCCATGAGATTGTCGCGGCTCTTCACAAAGCCCGGCCGGTGGGCCAGCGCCTGCAGGATCAGGAACTCGGTCACGGTCAGGCGCACCTGCCGGCCTTCCCAGGCGCAGGCATGGCGGTTGGGATCCATCGTCAGCTTGCCGCGATGGATCGCCTTTTGATCGCTGTCGCCGGGCGCGCCACCCAGTTCAGGATCAAATTGCGCGCGGCGCAGCACCGCCTTGACCCGGCGCGCCAGCAGCTGGTGAGAGAACGGCTTGGCGATATAGTCGTCGGCGCCAAGATCCAGGCCGAGCGCTTCGTCAAACTCGCCATCCTTGGACGTGAGAAAGATCACCGGCAGGTTGGAGGACTGGCGCACCCGGCGCAGCAGCTCCAGCCCGTCCATGCGCGGCAGCTTGAGGTCGAAACTCGCCAGATCGGGGGGCTGCGCCGTCAGGTCGGCAAGGGCGGCGGCGCCATCATTATAGGTGCGCACCTTGTAGCCCTCATTCTCCAGAAAAATCGAGACCGAGGTGAGGATGTTTTCGTCATCATCCACCAGCGTGATCGTGGCCATGGCGCGCCCCTGTCTGCCGCCGCAAGCGAGTCGCGGCCCTGAAACTCCAACCACGCAGCTTATCCATGCACACCGCGCCTGCAAGGCATGGTTACGCCAGGTTAAGCCAAAGGCGCCATGATTGAGTTCGCAAGTACACCCGGGGGCGAACTGGCGATGACAGGCGCAGACATTCATTTTGAGGTGTTCGTCAAAAAGCACCGCAAGGCGTCATGGTCGCTGGTCGAAGCCCTGCACGATCGCGAGGCGGCGCTGAAGCTCGCCCGTACACTCAAGGATTCCCTGCCCGAAGGATCGGTGCGCGTGGTGCGTGAGGTCTGGAGCGCGCAAGAAAGCGCGTTCCGCGGCGGTCCGATCTTCGAAGCCGGACCCGAGCGGTTCGAACAGGGCGCCAGCACGGAGGTTGACGCCAGCCTGCCCTGCGTCACACCATCCGATTTCTTCGGCGCTTCAGCGCGCGACACCATCCGGCGGGTGTTGTCCGGCTGGCTCGAGCGCCGCCAGATATGCCCTCTGGAACTGCTCAGCCGGCCCGATCTCATGGAAGACCTGGATGGCTCGGAGACCGATCTCCAGCACGCCGTCCAGAAGGTCGCCATCGCCCGCGCCCAATCCAGCGGCGCGCCGGTACAGACCTTCATGAAACAGCTCAACGCGCTGGTGGAGCGCGCCGCGGCGGACGCCCGCCGCGAGGCGGCCACCGCCAAGGCCCTCCCCAAGGCACGCGATTTCGCCGATCTGATCGAGAAAATCCTGGATGAGGGCGGCCCGGAGAAGCGCATGCGACGGGCCATCGCCGAGCGCCTGGGAGAGGCGGCGGACCTGCGCGCCAAGACCACGCTGGTGCTCGACATGCTCGATGAGCTGCCTGCCAGGCCCGAGGCCCGCGACTTTGCCCTGAAACAGGCCGACGCCTTCCTGGCCGAATTTCTGACCTTTGAACCCGCCTTGGGCGCCATTACCGGAAAGGGCGACGACACCGGTGTGATTGTGGAGCGTCTGACCAGCCTCTATGAGGGCCGCGCTGACCATGCCGACCTCGCCGGTGCGCCGGCGCCCGCCCGCCGTCTGGCGGCCCGGTTCGCCGCCGGCGAATTACCCGACAGCCGGGGCGAGGTGGCCAGCACCATTCTGACGCATCTGCGTTCGCCCAAACGCTTGCGGCCCGAGAGCGTAATGGCCGAGATCGAACTGTCGCGCCAGCTCGCCCAGCGCCTCATTCGCGTATCGGGTCCCGATCTCCACCCCACCGCGCTGGTGGACGCCTTTACCTGCCGCTCGGCCCGCCTGCTGTCGCCCGAAGCGGTGGATGAGGCGCTGCAGGGCGCAAACGGCGCGCCCGAATTGCTCGAGCGCCTGTTCGCCATGGAAGACAATATCGTGGGCGAGGCCAACAAGAAGAAGCTCGCGGCTTATGTGCGCGCCCGCCTCAAGACCAGCGCGACCGAGACCTGGTTCTTGCGCGGGCCAGGCCAGCCGCTGGAGCGTCTGTCGCGCCTGACCCGCCTGCAGGCGCGAGCCCTGAAAGGCGCGTTTCCGGCCGCCGACAAGGCCGAGCTTGCCGATGCGTTCGACGCGCTGGGCCTGCAGACGCTGGACGAAACCAAAGTCCTGTCGCGCATCGAGGCGTCGGAGCAGTCCGCGCTGGACCGGACCATCGCCCTGTTGAAGCTCGCCTCATCGGGCGTTTTGCCGGTGGGACGATGCCGTCAGGACGCCCAGGCCCGCGCCATGCGCGTGCTGGCCTCGCAAATGGGCCGCAAGGAATCGGCGCAGCCGGACGCGAGCGCCAAGCTGTCGGCCATCAAGGAGCTTCTGCCGCCCCGCGAGCCGGGCGCTGCAGCCTAAAGCCCCATCTGCCGGGCGGCGAGATCGCGCATGATTTCTTCCGACCCGCCGCCAATGGCCATCACCTTGACCTCGCGATAGATGCGCTCGATGGCGCAGCCGCGCAGATAACCCGCCCCGCCCAGCACCTGCATCGCCTCGCTGGCGCAATATTCGGCCACGCCGGACGCCAGAAATTTCGCCTTGGCCAGCCCCGCCGCCGGCAGCGGCTCGCCAGCTTCCAGCGCCGTGTTGATCGCCGCGGCCAGTATCTGCAGATAGCCGTCCAGCGCATCGATGCGCGCGCTCATCTCGGCCAGCTTGTGGCGGATGACCTGATGGCGGATCAGCGGCTTGCCGAAGGTTTCGCGCACCCGCGCCCAATCCACCGCATCATCGAGGCATCGCCGCGCCATGCCGAGGCCGCCTGCGGCCAGCGCCAGGCGCTCATAGTTGAAATTGTCCATGATCGCGAGGAGGCACAAACCCTCCTCACCCAGCTGCGCATCGCCGGGAATCCGGCATCCGTCAAAGTGCAGCGTGGCAGTGTCGGACGACCACCAGCCCATCTTGCGCGTGATGGCGACGCGGGTAAAACCCGGCGCGTCGCCCGGCACGAGAAACAGTGATATCCCGCCAAAGCCCTCACGGCCCGTTCGCGCGCCGACCACGAACCAGGACGCCTTCATCCCGCCGGTGATGAAGGTCTTCTCGCCATCAATCACCCAGTCATCTCCGTCGCGCCGGGCGCGGGTCTTCATCCGGGCGAGGTCCGACCCGCCTGACGGCTCGGTCATCGCCAGCGCGCCGCCCGCACGGCCCGATACGATATCGGGCAGCACCGCGCGTTTGACCTCCTCGCGGGCGAGGCGCGCGATGGGGCCGGTCATGATATTGCGCGAGCCCAGCGAGGCATTGACCCCGCCCACGCCCGCATAGCCCAGCGCCGTCCCGGCATCGAGGCGCATGAAGGCGTCGTCAAACCCGGCGCCGCCATGATCGGCGTCAATGCCGAACCCGAACAGGCCCAGCGCGCCCGCCTTTTCATGCAGGCTCCATGGAAAATCCCCCGCCTCGTCCCAGGCGTCGCCATGGGGCGCGATCTCGCGCGCGACAAACCGCTCCACGCTCTCGCGGAAGGCCTTGCGCTCGGGCGTGTCGAACGGGCGGGCGACCGGATCGGATACGGGCATGGGCGTTCCTTTGCGCAAGAGACGCCGCACTCTAGCGGCGCTGAAGGCCGGTTCAATCGCAAGCCGCGTGCCGGATCGGATTCACCGCAATGCAATTTCATGGCGATGAAGGGCGCGCCCTGACAAGGAATATGACGAATTTTGCCGCTTGATCCGGATGCGCAGGCAGGGTCATCTGTTGTCTCAATCGAAAGAGGACGCCGCCGGGATGGACCCAAGGCATGACAGCTATGTGAGCGCACCAAAGGTGATGCTCGGCTTGTTCGCTTTGTTCGCCGTACCGCTTTCCTGGCCCTTGGCGTTCATCGCCACTTGGCACCTTTTTCCTGGCGTGATTGACCCGCTGGCTGTCGGACTTGAGCCCTTCCTCTACATACTGGCGATCTTCTGGCTGCTTATGGCGAATGCGGGCGCGATCCTCATCGCGAAGATGTTTCGTCTCCGGCGCACAAATCTGTTGTGGTTCAGCGTCGCGGTGGGTGGGACGATCCTGCTCAATCTTGCACTCACCGTTGCAGGTATCGCAGAGCATTTGAGCATGATTGGAGAACCGGGCGTCATCCGGCCGGCCAGCGTGTCGGACGTGATAAACCTGAATGCGCTTCAGTCGTGGGTCGAAAGTCTGCTTTTCTTCGGCGTTGTGACATCACTCACAGCCGGCTTGTTCGTTCTGTTAGGCGGTGTGGCGCTGATACGGGCGCCCACAGTGCACCACTCTCAATAGGCGGCACGCCGTCCCCGGCGAGACGATCACTGACCACGGCCAGAGCTGGCCGAGTCGACGCCGGCGGCCACGCCATGGCGCCGCTCACATGCATTGACGCCGCCGCGCGGGCGCGCTCGATTGCGGGCCATGAATTTCCTGTCAGACACCACCGCCCCCGCCTATCCCGCCCTGATCGAGGCGATCGCCCGCGCCAATGAGGGCTTTGCGCCCAGCTATGGCGCGGACGCGATCAGCGCGCGCGTCGAGGCGCGGCTGAAGGATTTGTTCGAGACCGACCTGAAAGTGGTGTTCGCCGTGTCCGGCACCGCGGCCAATGCGCTTGCGCTATCGGTGCTGTGCCCGTCTGACGCCATGGTGCTGTGCCATGACGAAGCTCATATCCATCGCGACGAGCGCGGCGCGCCGGAGTTTTTCACCGGAGGAGCCAAGCTCCTGCCCCTGCCCGGCGCCCACGGCAAGATCGATCCCGAAGCACTTGATGACGCCCTCAACCAGTGGCCCACCGACTTCGTCCACGCCCCGCCCCCGGCGGTGCTGAGCCTGTCCCAGCTCAACGAGGCGGGCTGCGCCTATTCGCTGGACGAGCTCGCCGCCCTGACCGGCCAGGCGCGCGCGCGGGACTTGCGCGTGCACATGGACGGCGCGCGGTTCGCCAGTGCGCTAGCGGGCCTTGGCTGCAGCCCGGCGCAGATGACCTGGAAATCCGGCGTGGACGTATTGTGCCTGGGCGCCACCAAGACCGGCGCGCTGGCGGCGGAAGCCGTGATCCTGTTTCCGTCCGTGATGGACCGCTTCGCCCGGCTGCAGGCGCGCCAGAAGCGCGCCGGCCACATGGCCCCCAAGATGCGCTACATCGCCGCCCAGCTGGACGCCTGGCTTGATGACGGGCTGTGGCTGGATCTGGCGTCCCGCGCCAACCGCGCCGCGACGCGTCTGGCCGAGGGTCTAACGGCGATCGCGGGGGTCAGCCTCGCTCATCCGGTGAACGGGAATGAGGTCTTCGCCCGGCTCGACCCGGCCGTCGCCGAGCGGCTGCAGGCCGCCGGGGCCGGGTTCTACGCCTGGCCCGACGGCTCGGCCCGCTTCGTGGCCAGCTGGTGCACCACCGACGCCGAGATCGGCGCCCTTCTGGAGGCGGCGCGGTGACGGGCTGAACGGTTCGGGGGGTCTGTGTGTTACAGTCAGGCCTGTCACCGCCAAGCCCGGAGATCACCCCATGACGCGCCTTATTGTCCTGCTGGCGCTGACCGCGCTCGCCGCCTGCGCGCCCCAGCCTGAACGGCGTACGTCCGATACTCCGCTCACAGCGGTCGCTGAGGTGAATCTACAGCGCTATCTGGGCCGCTGGTACGAGATCGCGCGCTATGACAACCGGTTCGAGCGCGGCTGCGACGGCGTCACGGCCGAGTACGCCATGCGCGGGGACGGACTGATTTCCGTGGTCAATACCTGTTACCGCGACGGGCTGGACGGCCCGGCGGACGAGGCCCGCGGGCGGGCCCGCGTGGTCGACGGCTCGGGCGGCGCTAAGCTGGAAGTCTCTTTCTTCGGCCCGTTCTGGGGCGATTACTGGGTTATCGAACTGGATGAGGCCGAATATGGGTGGTCCGTCGTGAGCGAGCCGCGCGGGCGCTATCTGTGGATCCTGTCGCGCACGCCGCATATGGACCCGGACGTGTTGGACGCCCGCCTCAGCCGGCTGGAGGCCATGGGATTTGATACCGGCGCACTGGTCTACCCTGAACACCAGGCGGATGCGCCCACCCCCTAGCCCTGATCCGGCTCGGCATTCTCCGCATCCGTCGCACGGCGCTTCGGCCCGGTATATCGCGGGTCCTGGCGACGGCGGCGGTCAGGGCCGAAATATCCCGGCGCCTTCACGAAGCGGCGGGGGCGTTCGATCATGGACACGAGGCGATTGTACAAATCCACCGGGCGCACCGGCTTGGCCAGGTATTCGTTCACGCCGGCATTGATCGCCTCCATCACCCGTGTGCGGTCGGTGTGGCCGGACACCATGATGATGGGCAGGTATTTGTTCGGGCTGTCCGTGGCGGTGCGGATCAGCCGTGTGAATTCCAGCCCGTCCACATCGCCAAGCATATAGTCGACGAGCGCCAGGTCGGGGCTGGCATTGCGCATGATCTCGAACGCATCGGCCGCGTCGCGGGTTTCGGTGATGGTGCGCACGCCGAACCCCTGCAGGATCGTGCGCAGGATGGTGGACATGTGCACATTGTCCTCGAGGATCAGGACCCGCACCCGTTCGAAACTGCCTGACATCGCCGTCGCGCACCTTATGCGTGGATAGAGGCCCACACTGCCCCGAGCCGGTTAACCAACACTTGCGCGTCTGTTCAAGCCGGGCGGGCAGGGCCATATTGGCGCACATGGCCCGGATCACAGCTGACGACACGCTTTTGCCCGACGGCGTCGGGGATATGAGCCAGACGCCCTTCGAGGCCGAACCGGGCGCCCTGCCCCCAGGGATTTCCGACCCGCTGAGCCTGCCCGCAGACTGGACGCCTCACAGACCCGCGCCGCGCGAGAAGTCGGAGGGCGGGCGGGCCTTTGTACTGGACGCCGAATACGTTCCGGCCGGGGACCAGCCCGAGGCCATTGCGGCGTTGTGCGAGGGCGTCAAGGCCGGCGAGCGCGACCAGGTCCTGCTGGGGGTGACGGGGTCGGGCAAGACCTTCACGATGGCGAAAGTCATTGAAACCCTTCAGAGACCCGCCCTGATCCTGGCGCCCAACAAGACGCTGGCGGCGCAGCTTTACGGGGAATTCCGCTCATTTTTTCCTGAGAATGCGGTGGAGTATTTTGTTTCTTATTATGACTATTACCAGCCGGAAGCTTATGTGGCGCGCACGGACACGTTTATCGAGAAGGAATCCTCCATCAACGAGGCCATTGACCGGATGCGCCATGCGGCGACGCGGTCGGTGCTGGAGCGCGATGACGTCATCATCGTCGCCTCGGTCAGCTGCATTTACGGCATCGGCTCAGTTGAGACCTATACCGCCATGGTATTCGACCTGAAGCGGGGGGAGGAGAGAAATCCCCGCGAGGTCATGCGCCAGCTCACCGCCCTGCAGTACAGCCGCAACGACGCCGCCTTCACCCGCGGAACCTTCCGCGTACGCGGCGACGTCCTGGAAATCTTCCCCGCCCACGCCGACACCCGCGCCTGGCGCGTCAGCTTCTTTGGCGACGAGATTGAGTCCATCGACGAGTTCGACCCCCTCACCGGCCGCGCCGAAGCGAGCCTGGAGAAGGTGCGCGTCTACGCCAACTCCCACTATGTCACCCCGCGCCCCACCCTCAACCAGGCCATCGCCGCCATCAAGACCGAGCTGAAAGACCGCCTCGACTGGATGGAGGCCAATGGCAAGCTCCTGGAAGCCCAGCGCCTGGCCCAGCGCACGGCGTTTGACATCGAAATGCTGGAAGCCACCGGCAGCTGCAACGGCATCGAGAACTATTCGCGCTATCTCACCGGCCGCAAACCCGGCGAGCCGCCGCCCACCCTGTTCGAATACCTGCCCGACAATGCGCTGGTCTTCGTGGACGAAAGCCACGTCACCATCCCGCAGCTGGGCGCCATGTTCAAAGGCGATTTCAGCCGCAAGCGCACCCTGGCCGAGCATGGCTTCCGCCTGCCCTCATGCCTGGATAACCGCCCCCTGAAATTCGAGGAGTGGGAGGCCATGCGCCCGCCCACCCTGCACATCTCCGCCACGCCGGGCAAATGGGAGCTCAATCAGACCGGCGGCGTGTTCACCGAACAGGTGATCCGCCCCACCGGCCTGATCGACCCGCCCGTGGAGGTGCGCCCCGTGGCCGCCAAAGGCTTCAGCCAGGTCGATGACGTCATCGACGAAGCCCGCGCCACCGCCGGGAAAGGCTTCCGCACCCTCATCACCACGCTGACAAAACGCATGGCCGAGGACCTGACCGAATACATGCACGAGCAGGGCCTGAAAGTGCGCTACATGCACTCCGACGTCGACACCGTCGAGCGCATCGAGCTGATCCGCGATCTGCGCCTGGGCGTCTATGACGTCCTCGTCGGCATCAACCTCCTGCGCGAGGGCCTGGACATCCCCGAATGCGGCCTGGTCGCTATCCTGGACGCCGACAAGGAAGGCTTCCTGCGCTCTGAAACCAGCCTGATCCAGACCATTGGCCGCGCCGCCCGCAACAGCGAAAGCCGCGTCATCCTCTACGCCGACCGCATCACCGGCTCCATGGAGCGCGCCATGGGCGAAACCGAACGCCGGCGCACCAAACAGGTGGAACACAACACCGCCCACGGCATCACGCCAAAGACCATCGTGCGCGGCATATCCGCCGTGCTCCAGGGCGTGATGGAAGAAACCGCCAAGGGGCGGTCAGCCAAAGCAAGGGGACGCGGGCGCGACGGGAAGCGCCCCACCGGCATGGCCGAAGGCCAGGCGGCGTTCGAGCCCAATAATCTGCGCGCGGTGGTGGCGGATCTGGAGAAGCGTATGCGGGAGGCTGCGGCGAATCTGGAGTTTGAGGAGGCGGGATGGTTGAGGGATGAGATTAAGCGGTTGGGGGAGTGAGGGGGGTGAAGGGATCAAAATCTCACTACGACTAAGATTTATCTTACAGCCTCTAGAAGGCCGCTAGCTGAGCGGGAACGAATTTTCGACCTTTCTCCGACGAGCGCAGCGCCCTGCTGATGCTAACCGCCAACCAACGGCGCCAACCCGTTTCGGTGCACCCATCCCTTGATTTCCCCCTCGTTGGCATAGGGATAAACCCGCACGAATGCCCAATCTCCCTGGGTTTTCTCGACAGCAACGATTTGATCGGAGTTGAGCAGCGTAATTTCGGGGCTTTCCTGGTTCGGCGCCTTGCGAAGATAGTAGCGGCCAGTCAGTCTACGGTCATTGCGGTACCGATCCTCATTTCGGGCAAAGTCTTGTTCCTGCAATTCAATCAAGCGTTTATTTTGGAGCTGCAGCGCTTCAATCTGCTGGCTGGTCGGGGATATCGCTGCGAAGTAAAGCGACGCCGCGGTCGTCAGTAGTACCGCCAACGCAATCACGTTCTGCGGATGCATCCATGTGGCGGCATTCTGGAGCTCTACGAGTCTTTCAAATATCGCCTCCAGAATTTGGTCCGCTTGGTGCTCAGAGAGCTCGTTGGGTTCTGAAATGTCGAGTTCGCGTATCCCATCGAGTGCGCGCGCGAAGCTTTCCGCAAACTGAGTTCCCTTCTCGTGGTAATGGGCGAGGATCTCTGCGGATGCCGATTGGGATGCAAGTCCGGCCAATGCCGCTTGCGCAGTGTAGCTGAAACCCGGCGCAGTGAGTCCTTGCTCGATAATGTCTTGAAGAGCGGAACCGGGCGTGATGAACGGCGCAGATGCGATTGCTGCGGATAGCGCCCCTATATTCAAAGAGCGCATAACAGTCTGAATGGCGAGTTCTTGAGATCGAAAGCTCTCCATGACTGCAGAGATTCCACTCATCGCGTCACGATGCTGCGCTAGCATCACGCTAAGAGCCGAGTTTTCGGTCAGGTGCCCTAGCGTGTTTTGTGCGTCGGACACGAGCGGCGAGGAAAGCTGATCCTTGATGTAATCGAAATGCATTAGGGATCGTCTTAGCTGCTCAAAGGCGGTCGGCTGCATGATCTGATCAAAGATTGAGTCCTGATTTATCTGCTCAAACATGCTCTTGAGATAGGCGGACTGCCTGATAATCGGCTGGGCATGACGCTCGGCAATTTCACGCATGCGGGCGTGGTGCCGTTCCAGTTCTTGTTTATAGGCCGCCAGAAGTGTCGAGGCGTCGCAAACCTCAATTGGGTCTTCATCGCCTTCTGCCCAATCCTCACCGGTACGAGACGACCAGAGCGCACATGCGATCTCGTCGAGCTGGCTCTCTGAGAGATTACGTATCTCGACCGGCGGTTCTCCATCGAACTCGACACGCTCGACTAGGAGCATGCGGACGAACTCATACGGGTCGTCCCAATCCGACCCTTCAAGCCGACGAAATGTACCAAGATTAAAGATGTTCGCTTCCACCTCGCCGAGGTGTGGCAAAGTTATCTGTCGAAATCCGATTCTTGAAATATCCATTGGTAAAGCTCTCCCCTTGGCGCGCTGTGAGTCCAGTCGGCAGGCGCGTCGTTTAATGAGCGCGAAAGCGGCCCATGGTGCGCCGCACCGAGCAAAGCTCCGGCAGGCTTTCGATCCTACCTAGCCTTCAAGATCAATCACCATCCCCGACGCCCATTGTACTGGAGTCAGTGATTGGATGAATCTCAAGCTCAGCGCTGCCTAATTGAAAGGCACAAAAAGCTCGGGACACACACCTATTTCCACACCTCCCCCTAACCCACCTCGAGGCTCCCGCAGCTTAAGCCAGACATGTCAAGGTTGACTGAGCTGCGCCCGGTCACCGCTTCGTGGTTGCCCGAAGGGCCGTCCTTGAGCCGCTTGGCGCGCTGCGAAAATTGGCTGGCCTAGGGTCAAGCGGGAAACAGTATGCGAACCTTTTCCAGCGATGGTAGTGCAGCATCTTGGTTTCGCGCCGATGGACAATGTCAGACAAGTCGCATCTCAATCTCGGCTTCGAAGAAGCGCAGGCTGCGTTCGAAAGCCCGTCACAATCCGCAAGGGTTTGGACAGAGGGCTGGGCGGCGCGTGAGCTTTACTGCCCGGCTTGCGGCGCGGACCAGCTGGCGACCTATCCCAACAATGCGCCAGTAGCGGACCTTTTCTGCGGATCGTGCCATGAGGACTATGAGCTGAAGTCGCAGAAGACGAAGATAGGCGCAAAGATACTCGACGGCGCCTGGGGGACGATGCTTCAGCGCCTCGCTTCGCAGTCCAATCCCAGCCTGTTCGTGATGCGCTATGACCGTGAGCGCCGCGCGGTCAGTGATCTGATCGTTATTCCGAAACACTTTTTCACCGCTGACCTCATTGAGAAGCGCAAGCCGCTTGCGCCCACGGCTCGGCGGGCCGGGTGGGTTGGATGCAATATCCTGTTGGCCAAGGTGCCGGACTCCGGGCGTATCCGGATTGTGCAGGGCGGGGAGGTGGCGGAGCGTGAAAAGGTGCTCGCCAAGTGGCGCAAAACCGCCTTCCTGCGCGAGACCGGCGCGAAAGGCCGCGGCTGGCTGGTGGAGATCATGGGGCAAATCGAAGCCCTCGGCCGCGTTGATTTCACAATCGAGGACGCCTACGGCTTCGCCCCGGCGCTCAGCGCGCTGTATCCCGACAACCGCCATGTGCGCGAGAAAATCCGCCAGCAATTGCAGGTGCTGCGCGATCAGGGATGGTTGGAATTTGTGGGTCGTGGCCGGTACCGCCTGACGCCCTGAATCAATAGCGCGCCTTATGGATATGTTATAGGCTGTATAGGTTTCGCTTTTGGAGAGACAGCAATGGCGCGCTTCAGGGTCTTGTCGCGAGTTGATGCCTATGTGGACTACATCGCGGAGGTGGAGGCGACGGATGCCGACGAAGCTGCGGCGATAGCATTTGATGGCGGCGAAGACGTCATCTGGACGCCGCAGGGCGTCACGGAGTTTGATGACCGGCGCGTCGTGACACTTGATGCCCAAGGCGCAGAAGTCGAGGCGACCGCACGTGGCAATGCATAATGCGGCTCGCGGCATAATTCCCCCAAACCCCACGACAGCCCATTTTCGCAAGCGCCCCGTCGGGTCAAGGCTGACCGGGCAAAGCCCGGTCACCGCTTGCGGCGCGCCCGCAGGGCGCGGCCTTGACGCGCCGGGGCCGCCTTGCGGGAGACTCGGCATGGGGTTTGGGGGGTGTGCGGGTTCTTTTCCTCCCCCGTTTACGGGGGGTGAGGCCCCCAAAGACCCATCCGGGGGATGGGTAGACGGGCCGAACGGTCCGAAGGACCGGAGGGGGGATGCGGCGGTCGAGACGTCACCGGCGGTGCAGGCTGGACGGGCGTGTCCCCCCTCCCCGCCCTTCGGGCGGACCTCCCCCGCAAGCGGGGGAGGAAAGCATGTGGCGGCTTTTCTTTTGCCCTCCCCTTGATGGGGAGGGTGGG
>JAIUMW010000008.1 GCA_022565365.1 Oceanicaulis sp. | reverse complement strand
GTGCGCGGCGACAGCGCCCCCATCACCACCGCCGCCCCGCCGCGCTGGCGGCGCACCAGCTCGGCCATGGCGTAGACATCTTCGGCGCTGAAGGCGACGACGGCGGAGCGCCGGGGCAGCTTGGTCAGCTTCTTGGTCCCGGCATAGCTCAGCGTGGAGAAGCGCGCGCGGGTCTCGATCACGGCTTCGGGGATCAGGCGGCGCACGATGGGGCCCATGGAGGCCGCGCCCAGCAGCATGGTCTCTTGCGTTCCACGCGCATGCAGCAGCCGGTCGGTGAAGATATGGCCGCGCTCGGGATCAGAGGCGAGCTGGATCTCGTCCACCGCCAGGAAGGCCGGGCGCATGTCCAGCGGCATCGCCTCCACCGTGCACAGGAAATAGCGCGCGTGGGGCGGAACGATTTTTTCCTCGCCGGTGATCAGCGCGGCCGCGTGGGCGCCCTTCACCCGCACCACCCGGTCATAGAGCTCGCGGGCGAGTAGGCGCAGGGGCAGGCCCATTACGCCCGAGGCGCGCGCCATCATGCGCTCAAGCGCCAGATGGGTCTTGCCGGTATTGGTCGGCCCCAGCACCGCGGTAACGGGCGCGGGCCGGGCGTGGCGGGCGGTCATGGCGCGCTCCGATCAGCTGCCGTCCCTGACGCCTAATCTAGGGTGCGCCGCGCCCGCGATTAAGGGGGCGGGCGCAGCGCGGCGCTATTGCACCATCGGGCCGGCATAGACGCGCGTGGCGACGATATTGATGTCGCCGATGCGGGTGCGGGCGCGGAAGCGCACGGGCACCCAGGCGCCGTCCATCTCGGCCAGCCAGATATTGATCGGACGGGCGATGTCCTCGGGCGTCGGGCGCTTGCCCTCGTCATAGCCGCTGATGGGTTCCAGATAGGCGCGGCAGCGCAGGGCGTCGCCGCGATAGCCGCGCGCGCTCACACGCTCCATATCGCCGGACTCAAAGCGCAGATCATAGCGCGCCTTGCCGTCAAACACCGGCAGGCGGCCCTCACAGGGGCGCTCGCCATGGGGCTGGGACATCATCAGGTTCAGCATCACCGTCACCGGGTCCAGCGCGCCCTGGCGCTCGTCGTCGGAGGCGGGCGGTTCGCCCATGGAGCCAAAGGGCGGGCTCACATCCGGCTCGGCCATGCCCTCGGGGAAATTGATCCCCACCGTGCGGTTGGTGCCGCTGGCGTGATTTATGTGCTCATAGCGCCAGGGGACCAGCGCCGCGCCGGGATTATTGCGGTAGCCGGTGGTGCTGGCCACAATGTCGGTATCGTCAAACCAGCGCAAAAGCCCGCCTGCGCGGAAATTGGCCGCGCCCGCATAGGTCTCCTCGTGCAGCCAGGCTGAAATGGAGATATTCGCCACCGGCACCGCCACCAGGACCGAGCCGGAATACTCCACATGAATCTGTTCAGGCAGGGCCGCTGCACCAGCGGTCGCGCCGCTCATGAAAGCAGCGGCGGCGGCGAGGGCGGTGATCATCGGGCGCACGGTCATGGGAGAACCTTGTCGTTGGGGAGCGGGCAGTGTGCAGTTGCGGTATGAAATCAGCACGAATATGGCTGCAAGATGAATGCCGGTGCAGAGCGCATGCGCCTTGACGCCGTCTCCCTGCTCGGTTAGATCGCCCGCTCTTGCGCCGCAAGACGCCTCTCACCTTCGAGGCTTGCGGCGGCGCGTCCGGATTAATCAGCCAGCTCAAGGTGGAAGCCATGTCGCGCCGCTGCGAACTTACGGGTACGGGTCCGATGTCGGGCAATAACGTGTCCCACGCGAACAACAAGACCCGGCGCCGCTTCCTGCCCAATCTGGTGCAGGTGACGCTGGCTTCGGAAGCCCTCGGGCGGTCCTTCCGTCTGCGCGTCGCCGCCAAGGCGCTGCGCAGCGTGGACCACGCCGGCGGGTTTGACGCCTTCCTCCTGAAGGCCCGCGATGCGGACCTGTCGGCGGATGCGCAGAAGATCAAGCGCGAGCTGAAAAAAGCCCAGACCGCCGCAGCCTGATTTCTGGCGTCTTGAATTCTGAAACCGCCCGCCGGCTGCCGGCGGGCGGTTTTGTTTGTGCGCCGCGCGACGAAAATGCCGCCCTGCGAGGGGGCGCAGGGCGGCAGGGTGTTCCACACATCGCGAGGGAGGCGACGGGGAAAAGGCGCTATTCGGCGTGACCGGCGGCGCCATGGGCGGCGACGGCGTCAATATAGTCGCTGCGGGCCTTGGCCGGATCGAGGCTGGCGTCCAGCTCGCGCGCCACGCGCTCGTCATCGTCCTGCAGCGCTTGCGGGTCGAGTTCGGCGAAATGCAACACGCCCATATCGGCATACGCCTTCTGGATGCGTGGCCCCCACAGGCCGATATCCTTGACGATCGGCACGATGCGCTGGAACAGCAAAGTGCGGTAGAGTTTCACGATCTCGGAGTTCTCCACAAACTCCCTGCATTCGTCCTTGGGCAGGCCAAGCACGTCGTACAACTCGCTGCTGCGGGTCATGCGGTCGCGCATGAGATAGCAGGCCTCCACCAGAAACTCCTCGCGCTCGTCGCGCTCGGCCTGGGTGAGCTGGGGATAGTAGTCGCGCAACGAGATCCGGCCGAACGCCACATGGCGCGCCTCGTCCTCCATGACATAGGCATTGACCATGCGCGCCAGCGGGTTCTGCGCCAGATCGCGGATCGTGCCGAAAGCGGCCAGCGCCAGACCCTCGATCACCACCTGCATGGCCAGATAGGTCACGTCCCAGCGGCTGTCCGACAGCGCCTGATTGACCAGCACCATCAAGGGATCGGTCATGGGATAGGCGACGCCGAATTTGCCCACCAGCTTGCGGTAGGCCTCCACGTGGCGCGCTTCGTCCATCACCTGGGTGGCGGCATAGAATTTGGAGTCGAGATCGGGCACGGCCTGCACGATCTTGGAGGCGGCCAGCAGAGCGGCCTGCTCGCCTTGCAGAAACTGGGAGATGTTCCAGGCCTGGGTGTGGCGGCGCAGCTCGATCTTTTCCTTCGCCGTCATCCGGTTCCAGATATCCGAGCCGTAGATGGCCACAGCCTCGTCGGGCATTTGCATGGGGTTTTCGGCGTCGAGCTCCAGGGTCCAGTCGATGCGGTTGACCGCATCCCACTGCATGTCCTTGCCCTTCTGGTACAGGTGCATGAGCGTGGTGCGCCCCTCGTCGAAGCGCCAATCGAACACGGCTTCGAATTCATTGGGCACATGCCAGTGCGCATCAATGCCGGGCATGGGATAGAGATCGCGTAGCGCCGTCATGGGCGTCCTCCTGCGGGTCAGGCCGTCCGTCGCGCCGGAAATGATCAGGCGGTCCGGTCCAAAACTGCGAACGCTCCTTGCCTGACACAGGCGTGAACAGCGTTCACTTTATGGGTACCATGATCCAGGATACAGCCTGTGTCTAGCGCGGATTTACTCCGCCGCGCGAATTTGCGCCGGATCCTCGCGCGCGGCTTCGGACCCGTCCGCGGCGCGCCTTTGCTCCATCCAGCGCTTCTTGAGGGTCTTCGAGCAGTCGCGGCTGCCGTCCGGCGACCAGCCCGGCGGGCCGAGCCACTAACCCAGCACTTCGCGGCTCGAGCGCGCCGAGCGCACGTCCTTCACGATGCCGATCCATTCATGCAGGCAGATTTTCAGCGGGTTGTAGGTGCCCAGCTGGCGCACAATGCCATAGCGGCACGGCTCGTCGTCGCGTTCAGGCTCGAACGTGCCGAACAGGCGGTCCCAGATGATGAACACGCCGGCGTAATTGCGGTCGAGATAGCGCGGATTGACCGCGTGATGGACGCGGTGATGGGACGGGGTGTTGAAGACGTACTCGATGGGCGCGGGCAGGCGGCGCACCGTCTCGGTATGGATCCAGAACTGGTAGACCAGATTGAGCGCGCCCACGAAGGCGACCATGGCGACGGGAAAGCCGATGAGGACCAGCCAGGACCCGAAAAAGATGAACTTGAAGGTCAACGGGTTCAGCCAAGGCTGACGCAAGGCCGTGGTCAGATTGTAGTGCTGGCTGGAATGATGGACCACATGGTCGGCCCACCACCAGCGCACGGTATGGGCGAAGCGGTGGCTCCAGTAATAGACGAAATCGTCCAGCACGAAGCACAGCACGAACGCCCACAGCGCCCAGCCGATATCGAACATGGCGAATTGGGAAATGAACAGGAACCAGGCCAGCGCCATCCCGCCCAGCACGATGCCCGACACGGTGTTGCCCAGCCCCATCCCCAGGCTGGCGGCGCTGTCGCGCGGTTCGGAACGCGCGCGCCCGGTCATGCGGGCATAGATCATCTCGGCCACGATCAGCGCCACGAAGGCCGGGATCGCAAACAGGATCGGATCAGGCAGCTCAGGTGCATCCATCGCGTCAGGTCTCTTGCTCGGGGCCTTTGGCGAACCCGGTCACGCGGTCGGCCCACAACCGGGCCTCAGCCTCGTCCGCCAGCGTCACAAACACGCGCGGCAGGGTGAAGTCATCCATGATTATCACAAGACGCGCGCCTTGCGCTTCGGCCCTGCGCACCTCGCCCGGCCGCAGCGCCCGCGACACGATGATATCGCCGCGGCTCAGCGACAGGCCCAGGCGCGCGCCGTCCGCCTCCATCACCAGCGCGGCGCGCCCGTCCGTGGCGGCGACGGCCTCGCCCCCGGCGCGGAAACCCAGCACGTCGCGCTCCAGCGCCTCGGCGGCGCTCTCCACGCTGTCGATCTTTGACGGGGTCCAGCCGCCCAGCACCGCGTTCAGCCCGATCACGAGCCCGACGGCCAAGGCCGAACCCAGTAGCACCGCAGCAAGGCTCAACAGCTCGTTCATGGCGCGCGATTGAACGTCGTTCACTGCGGCTGCGCAAGCCCCGTTTCATCACCCGGCGGCGCGGGCGCGACGGCGTAATATTCCTGCGTCCACAGCCGGTGCAAAACGCCCGGCGGCAGGCCGTAAGCGGCCTGCAGATAGCGCGCCTGGCTTTCATGGATGCGCCAGGCGCGGATTTTGGGGCCTGGCGGCGCGTGGACGGCAAAGTCCGGGTCCGGCTGCAGGGCGGCGATATGCTGGCCGCGCGCGCCGCCAAACCGGCGCAGGGCCGGGCGCGGCGCGAGGACGTAAATCAGTGTTGGCGCGTCCTCGCCGAGCGCCTCCACCGCCGCGCGCGCCGCCGCGCCGATCATCATGTGGTCTGGGTGCAGCGAGACGCCGCTTTCGGGATGAAAGCTCACCACGGCTGAAGGCCGGGTCCGCGAAATGGTTTCGGCGACCAGCGCCGTCAGATCGTCCAGCGGACGGTATTCCAGCTGGCCATCGCCCAGATCGCGCACATCGTGGCTCGCCACGCCCAGCGCAAAGCCGTGCTTGCGCGCCTCGGCCTCGCGCACCACGCCCAGATGCGCCTGATCCACCACGGGCGGGTACTGGGTTCCCGCCTCGCCCCGGGTGGCGGTGAACAGATGGACCGGGACGCCTTCGGCGACGATGCGCGCCATCAGCGCATTGGCGGTGATCTCGTCATCGGGATGGGCGAACACGAACAACACGCCCGCCTCGCCAAACTGATCCGTCACGGAGCCAAGGCGGGCCACGCTGGGCTCATTGAACAGGGTGCGGCCCAGCATCAGCGCGCCAAGGGCGAGTATGACCAGCAAGGCGAGGGCGGCGCCCGCCAGCATCAGCATCTTTGCGCGCATTGTTCGCCCCCACCCTTGAAAGCGCGGCCAGACTGCCCTGTCATGGGCGCGTCAACAAGTCGGTCCAGTCTGTGGGCGGATTTGAGATCAAAGCCTGAGGGGGCCGCCATGCGTATATTTGTGATCCTGATCGCCGTCATCGCACTCGTCTGGACCGGGGCGGCGCTGTGGCCGGGACCGGCGCCGGTGAGCCATCCCTGGCTGGAGGCGCGGACGCCTGAGCGGGCCGAGCGCATCGCCCATGCCGGCGGGCTCGGCCGGGCGCCGGCCAATACGCTGGAAGCGCTCGCCCAGGCGGTGGCGGACGGCGCGGACGTGCTGGAGGTGGATACCCAGATGACCGCCGACGGCGTGCTGGTGCTGATGCATGACGATACGGTGGACCGCACCACCAACGGGTCAGGCCGGGTGGAAGAATTGACGCTGGAGCAGGTCAGCGCGCTGGACGCGGCCTTTGGCTATGAGGGCGAGGAGGCGGACCGCTTTGCGCGACAGGGCGTGCGCGCGCCGGCCCTGGCCGAGGCGCTGGCGGCGCATCCTGACAGGCGCTGGATCGTGGAGATCAAGCCCGACACGGCTGAGGCTGCGCAGGCCATGTGCAACACGATCCGCGAGGCCGGCATGGGCGAGCGCGTCATGGTCGGCTCCTTCCATGACAGCGCCATGGGCCATTTCCGCGAGGCCTGCCCGGAGGTCGCCACCGGCATGGCGTCCAACGAGGCGCTGAGCTTCTACATCGCCGCCCGGCTGGGGCTGGCCAAATGGCATCCCACCCGCGCCCATGCGATGCAGATTCCGCCGCGCGCCTCGGGCCTGGATGTCGCCCATCCGCGCCTGATCGCGGCGGCCCGGGCGCGTGGTCTGGCGGTGCAGGTCTGGACCATCAATGACCCTGATGACATGGCCGCGCTCATGGAGCTGGGCGTGGACGGGATCATCACCGACCGGGTCGATGTCATGGCCGGGGTGCAGGGGCCCGGCTGAACTGGCGAAACGGCCCCAAAGCCCCATATATTGTGCAGTATACAGCTGATTTACCGTATCTTGTGGCAAAGTGGGCGCTATGAAATTTTTGCCTCCTGCGATTGCCTTGACGGCTCGAAAGCGAATTTAACAATTTGTTTTCTAATGATATTTCTGGATACTGCACCGCATTATTACGTCCGTATACTGCTAAAAAACTTGACAGCCATCGGCTCAGGTGACAGTTTGGTGACATCAAAAGCCAGCCCATGGAGGGTGATATGCCAAGACTGACTGCGATCCTTCTGATCGGCGCCTGGCTCGTTTTCGCCGCGCTCGCTACCCGTTTGCTGACCCCTGAGGTCACGAGCGTGCTGGCGCTGGCAGGCATGGTGGCTACGGTCGCGGTTCTGGCCCTGTCGGGCCGTGTCTCGCGCCCTGATCCGCTTTCGCTCAGCCTGACGGGCCGCCGCCCGTACTGGGAAATGCGCTAAAGCCATCACCAGGCCCGATCCATGAACAAGGCCCGGAGCGCATTGCTCCGGGCCTTGTTCATTTCAGCCCCAGTGATGTCAGGCTGTGCGCTTGCGCGCTCTTGGATGGGTCGCGGCGTGCAGGCGAGCCAGCGCGCCGGCATCCACATCGGCATAGATTTGCGTGGTGGACAGCGAGGCATGGCCCAGCAGGTCCTGGATGGCCCGCAAATCCCCGCCATGGGCCAGGAGATGGGTCGCGAACGCGTGGCGCAGGGCGTGTGGCGTGGCGCTGGACGGCAGGCCCAGGCGTGCGCGCAGCAACTCCATCGCCGCCTGTACCGCGCGCGGGCCCAGCGGGCCGCCACGCACGGCCCGGAACAGCGGGTCTTTGCGTTCGATTGTGTGAGGGCACAGCGCCACATAGGCGCTCACCGCGTCGCGCACCTGGGGCAGGACCGGGACGATGCGCGTTCGCCCGCCCTTACCGGTCACGCGAAGGGTTTGCGGCAGGGGGTGATCGGCGCCGGTCAGGGCCAGCGCCTCGGATATCCGCAAGCCGCAGCCATAAAGAATGGACAGGATCGCCGTGTCGCGCGCGGCGATCCAGGCCGGCGCCCCGGTCTCGCCGGGCGCGTCAATCAAGGCGCGCGCGGCGGCTTCGCTCACCGGGCGGGGCATGCGCCGCGGCGCCTTGGGCGCTTCGACCAGGGTCAGCGCCGGGTTGTCGAGCCCCCAGCGCCGCCGTCCATAGCTGAAAAAACTGCGTGCGGCGGACAATCCGCGCTGCAGCGTGCGCGATCCGCAGCCCTCGCGCCGGCGCCCCGCCAGCCAGGCGCGCCAGTCGGCGGCCTCAAGCTTCGACAGGGCCTCCAGCGTCACCGGGCCCCCCAGATGGCCGCTCAAAAATTCAAACAGGCCGCCGACATCGCGGGCATAGGCCTCGAGCGTGCGTGGCGCCAGCCGCCGCTCGCCGGACAGATGATCGAGCCAGGCGGGGATCGCCGCCGGCGCGGACAATCGGGGATGGCTCAGCCCGCCAGCCATGGCGATATCCGCCGCTCCAGCACACGGGCGAAGACATGCAGCAGGTCCGCGCCCTGATCGGGGCTGAAGGCGCGCGCATCGCGCGCAGCCAGGCACAAAACGGCGGGCCGGCGCGCCAGCTCCAGCCGCACCAGCGCTTCTGAGCGCATACCCTTGGCCTGCTCGCCATACAGGGCGTCGGCATAGCGGGCGTCCACCGGCCCCAGCTTTTCAGACCGCGCGCCCAGCAGCGCCTCGACCAGTTCGGGCGAGCAGGGGCGGATCGCCTTGGCGCCGGGCAGCGGCGTGCAGCCCTCGATGAACACCCGGATCAGATCAACGCTCAGCGCCCCGGCCGCGCGTCCGGCGAGCTTGTGATCCAGCGCTTGCAGGTTTTCGCACTCCAGCACCGCCAGGATGGCGGCATGGGTCTGGGCCTGGGCGGCGAGATTGGCCTTGGCCAGCGCGATCAGGGCGGCATTGGTGGCGCGCGCCCGGGCGAGCTCGGCCTCCAGCTTGCGCCTTGCATGGGCGCCAAGATCGACCACGCCGGACTGTGTCAGGTGCTCGTGAACCCGCGCCAGCAGGTCGGGATCGCCGGCAATCACGTCAGGATTGGCGCGCAGCCAGTAGCGCAGCTCAACCAGGTCCGCGCCGGAGGCGGCCATTGTGTCAGCGCCGGCTTCAGGCGGTTGCGGTGGGCGATTGTCGAACATGGCGGGCGGCCCCGGCGGGAGGAATAATCAATCGCCTCCACTCCTAGGCCGCCCGGCTTGCCCCAGGGTTAACGCGTCAGTCTTCGCCCTGCGCGCGGTCCATCAGGGTCTGCATCAGGAACACGTATTCCAGCGCCTGACGGTTGGCCGCCTCACGCAGATTGGCCGCCGCCGAATGGCCGCCCTCGATGTTCTCGTAATACAGCATTTCATGGCCCAGTTGATCGAGCAGGAAGGCCAGCTTGCGCGCATGGCCAGGATGAACCCGGTCATCCTTGGTGGAGGTGAGGATGAAGATCGGCGGGTAGTCGCCGTCCTCCTCCACGTTGTGCACCGGCGAGATGGAGCGCAGGAAGGCGCGCTCGTCCTCGTTCTCGTCGGGGAAGCCATACTCGTCCTGCCAGCTGGCGCCGGCGAGCAGGAGGTGGAAGCGCATCATGTCCAGAAGCGGCACCTGGCTGATCACCGCGCCCCACAGATCGGGCCGCTGGACATACATCACCCCGGTCAGCAGCCCGCCATTGGACCCGCCCATCACGCCGAGCTGCGGCGCGGTGGTTTCGCCGGTGGCGATCAGGTCCTCAGCCACGGCGATCAGATCGTCAAAGATGCGCTGACGGTTGGTGCGCAGGCCTGCCTGGTGCCAGGCCGGGCCAAACTCGCCGCCACCGCGGATATTGGCCAGCACATACGTGCCGCCATTTTCCAGCCATAGCCGGCCGCGCACGCCCGAATAGGACGGGTTCAATGACACCTGGAAGCCGCCATAGGCGTAAAGCAGGGTGGGTTGCGGGCCGGTGACATCGGCGCGCCGGACGATGAAGTACGGGATCATCGTGCCGTCCGAGCTGCGCGCCTGGCGCTGCTCGACGATCATGCCGTCAGCATCAAACCAGGCCGGCGCCGACATGGCCGGCTCCAGCGTCAGGTCAGAGGTGACGCGGTAGAGCGCTTCGGGATTGAGGAAGCCCGACACGTTCACATAGGCCAGATCGCTTTGGTCATCGGCGGTGACGATGGAGATGGACGCGTTCTCCGGCGCCTCGATGGGCCGGCTGGACCAGGCGCCGCCCGAATAGGTGAAGGCCTCCAGGCGGCTCACCACGTTATCGCTGATCACCACCAGGAGATTATTCGCCGTGGCGGCCACTGAGCCGATGGACTGGCGCGAATCCGGCACGAACACGGTTTTGACTTCGGGCAACTCACCCGACTGCGCCAGCGCGGCCATGTCGATGGACAGCGCCGCGCCCGCAGGGAAGGTCGGTCCGCCCTCCACGGGCGTCCAGTCTTCCTCGGTGGTGAAGATCAGCTGGCCGCCGAACAGGGCCTGGGGTGTGGATTTGCGCGGCAGGGGCAGGGCGATGGGCTCGCCCGTCGCGCCCTCAGGCAAGAGCCAGTAGACGCCTTCAAAGAAGCTCTCGCGCTGAATCGCCATGAAATAGGCGGTTCCGTCGGCCTGCTCAAAGCGCGCCGGCCACCCGCCCACATCACCGCGCGCGCCGGAGAACACGATTTCAGCATCCTCGATCGGCGTGCCGCGCGTCCAGCGCTTGACCACGAAAGGATAGCCCGACGTGGTGGTCTCGTCCGCCTCAAGCGAGGTGGCGATGAGCAGCGTGTTCTCGTCAATCCACGCCGACGAGCCTTTGGTCTGCGGAATGACGAACCCGTCCTCCACGAAGGTGCGGGTCTGGGTGTCGAATTCGCGGCGCACCGCAGCGTCAGAGCCGCCGTCCGACAGGGTCAGGATGCAATGGCGGTAATCAGGACCCAGGCAGCTTGATCCGCCCCACACCCAGTTTGTGTCTTCGGCGCGGGCCAGCGCGTCCACATCCAGCACCACGTCCCATTCCGGCGTGCCGGTGGCGTAGCTCTCCACGCTGGTCTTGCGCCACAGGCCGTGGATATTCTCCGCGTCGCGCCAGAAATTCCACAGCTCTCCGCCACGCACGCCCACATAAGGGATGCGGTCGGTGCTCTCGAGCACTTCAATCGCCTGGTCATAGAGGGTCTGGTAGCGCGGATCGGCCTGCAACAGGCCCAGCGAGCGCTCATTTTGCAGGCGGGCGAAGCCCAGCGCATCCTCGCCCTCGACCTCCTCAAGCCATTCAAGATGCTCCTCGCCCGCCTGGATCGCCTGATTGAGCGCAGACACGCTGTGCTCGGCCTCTTCAGTTGGCGTGGCGCTATCCATGTTTTCGGCATCCTGTGAATTGGGCGAGCAGGCCGCCAGCGCCACAAGGGCAGCGGCGGTCAGGCTAAATTTCCAGCGGCGCATCGGGCATCCTCCCAGCGTGAAAAGCGTGCGCATTCAACAGCGCGCAGCGTGCCGCGTCAAAGCCGCCCGCATTAAATTCTCACAACATGTCCACAGGTCTGCGCGCCCGATTTCCTCCCCGATTGCATGGCTCCGGCCGAACGCGTAAAGCCTCGCCACATGAAAGCCTTTGCGATGAACGGGGCGGGCAACGCCTTCATCCTGATCGATGCGCGTGGCGCCGCTGCGCCGCTGGCGCTGACGCCGGGCGAGATCATGGCGCTGGCGCAGGTTCATCCATTCGATCAACTGCTGGCGCTGGAAGCCGATGGCGGCGCCGATGCGCGCCTGCGAGTGTGGAATTGCGATGGCGGGGAGGTAGGCGCCTGCGGCAATGGCGCCCGCGCCGCCGCCTGGCTGATGTTTCAGGACCACGCGCAGAACACGCTGCAGATGGCCTCGTTGGGCGGGCGTCTGAGCGCACGGCGCCTGAGCGAGGGCGGGGCGGAGGTGGATCTGGGCCCCGCGCGGCTGGACTGGCGCGACATCCCGCTGGCCCGCGCCCCGGACACGGCGCGCATGGACTATGCAGTCGACCTGCCCGGCGGCGGACGCCTCGACGGGCCGGGCGCGGTGTCCATGGGCAATCCCCATGTGGTGTTCTTCGTGGACGATCCTGACGCCCTGCCGCTCGATGTCATCGGGCCGGGTGTGGAGCATGACGCGCTGTTTCCCGACCGCGTCAATGCCGGCTTTGCCCGCGTGCTGGCGCCGGACCTGATTCGTCTGCGGGTGTGGGAGCGCGGGGCGGGCCTGACGCAAGCCTGCGGCACCGGCGCTGCGGCGGCCCTGGTCGCCGCCTGCCGCCAAGGACGGACCGGGCGCGAAGCGGTGATCCGCGCCGATGGCGGCGATCTGCCCGTGCGCTGGACGGAGGATGGCCACGTGCATCTGGCCGGGCCTGTGGAGCTGGAGCGCGAGATCGCCCTGCCAGACGGCCTTGGCCGCCTGTCGCGCTAGAGATCGCGCGCCATCACCCAGTCGCAATAGACCGCGCCGCCCACATCGAACTGACGCTCGCCGACGCTGTGGAACCCGTGGGCCTTATAAAAGCCGATGGCGCGCGCATTCTGCTTGTACACGCCCAGCAGCATGCGCCTGAACCCGGCCGCGCGGGCATGGGCCAGCCCGGCCTGCAGCAGCATCAGGCCCAGCCCGGAGCGGTGCAGTTTCGACAGGACATAGATGCGCTTCATCTCGATATCGCCGGGGCGTGTCTCCACCGGCAGGTCGGGCGGGGCGAGATGGAGATAGCCGACGGGGGCTGCACCCGGCGCGGCTTCAGCCAGCCACAGCGCCTGAGCGGGATCGGCCAGGGCGGCGGCGTAGACATCCGGCGTCTGGCGCTGCGCGCAATGGCGCACGATGGCCGCGCCGTCCACCACGCCGGCATAGCTTTCCAGAAACGTCGCCGCGCCCACCAGGGCGAGCGCCGCTTCGTCGCCGGGGACGGATTTGCGGATCGAGATGCTCATGCGCGCCGCGATTACGCCGGGCATGCGGGGCAGGCAAGAGAGAATGTCCATCGCCGCCCTTAATTCCGGCGCGATTGTGTGTTGCATTGGGAACGCACATGCCCGCACGCGGTTGAGATGCACTGTGAGGCCCTCGCATCGCGCAAACGGGCACCCTACATGCAGGCTCGCGCGCCGGTCCCGCCAGCCTGCCGCGCCTTAAGTGACCGGGGAGACCAGCTATGGCCAACGCTTCCATGATCGCCATTACGCCCGAAGGCGGGCTGTCGCGCTATCTCGCCGAGATCCGCAAGTTTCCCATGCTGGAAAAGGACGAGGAGTTCATGCTGGCCAAGCGCTGGCAGGAGCATGAGGACACCGAAGCGGCCCACCGCATGGTCACCTCCCATCTGCGCCTGGTGGCCAAGATCGCCATGGGCTATCGCGGCTACGGCCTGCCCATCGCCGAGGTGATCTCCGAGGGCAATGTGGGCCTGATGCAGGCGGTCAAGAAATTCGATCCCGACAAGGGCTTCCGCCTGTCCACCTACGCCATGTGGTGGGTGCGTGCGGCCATCCAGGAATATATTCTGCGCTCATGGTCGCTGGTGAAAATGGGCACTACGGCGGCCCAGAAGAAACTGTTCTTCAACCTGCGCCGGATGAAAAGCCAGATGCAGGCGCTTGAAGAGGGCGATCTCAAGCCGGAACAGGTCGAGCATATCGCCACCAACCTGGGCGTGACCTACGCCGAGGTCATCTCCATGAACCGGCGCCTGTCCGGCCCCGACGCCTCGCTCAACGCGCCCATGCGCGCCGATGGAGAGAGTCAGTGGCAGGACTGGCTGGCCGACGACAATGCCGACAACGCCGAAGAGGATCTGGCCGATAGCGACGAGTTCGACACCCGCATGACCCTCCTGCAGGAGGCCATGGGGGGCTTGAACGAGCGCGAGCGTCACATCATCCAGGAGCGCCGCCTGACCGAGGCGCCCAAGACGCTGGAAGAGCTCGCCGACGTGTACAAGGTCAGCCGCGAACGCATCCGCCAGATCGAGGTGCGCGCGTTTGAAAAACTCCAGACCGAGATGAAGCGCCTGGCCAATGAGCGCGGGCTGATGCCGGCTTAGGCCTTCGCCCCCGCCCGCTTCATCCGCACAATCCCCAGCGCCAGGGCCACCTGGGCGCCATAGTACAAAATCCAGATCATCGCCGCCGGCCAGTCAAAGCCTTCGGGCTGCAGGGCGCCGCCGAACCAGCGCGCGGCGATGATGGCGTCGGAGGCGATGAAGACGAGGGCGCCGATGACGATCAGGCGCGGGCCTTTAACGAACCCCGCCAGCATGGCCATGGCCAGGATGATGCCGAGATAGGCGCTGGCGGGACCGGCAAGCTCGCCCATGCCCGGGCGCAGCCAGAGCAGCATCACCACGCCGAACACCGCCAGCCCGGCGGCGATGACCAGGCCGGCGCGCCGCCAGCCGCCGCGCCAGATCGCCAGGGCGAAGATCACGGCATAGACGATATGGGCCGCAGCGAAGAAGGCGATGCCCGCCTCGCGCGCAGGCGGGCTGAGCGCCAGCGCGAAATCCCCGCCCGCCGAGGCCAGCAGCGCCAGGGTCAGCAGCGGCGCGCGTGAAAACCCCGCATAGGCCGCCAGCAGCACCACCGAAAGTGTCTTGGCGATCACCAGCAGGCCCGAGGTGGAGGCGGTGAAATTGTCCAGCCCGAAATAGATCACCGACGTGATCAGGGAGACCACGAGATAGGCCGGACCGGCCCAGTCAGGGATGAGCGGTTCGTCATCAGCGTAGCGGTCGGTCACGTTCAGGCTCCCGGTTACGTTCACGGCTCATAAAGGCTAGGAGGTTTTAACAGCCTTGAGAAACCGAAAACCACCGACGGTGACTGTCATGCCCGCCTCTCTTGCAGCCTTGGCCCTCGCCTCCGCCCTGTCCGCGGCGGCGCCAGCTGATGAGCCCCGCTTGCCTGACAGCCTGTCGGCGCTGCTGTCGGCGGCCCATGAGACCGGCGATCCGGAGGTGTTTTCCCAGGCCGTGCGTCTGATCTCCCTCACCCATGACGCCGCGATCGTCGCCGCCGCCGCCGGAGATTTGTCCCGGGATAGCGGTGTTCAGGCCCGCGCCGCGCTGGGGCTGGAGCTGATGGCGCCCGAGGCGCCGGATGATGACGCCTTGGCCGAGGCGCGGGATGGTGACGCGGACGAGCCGGCCTCCGTGCCCGAACAGGCGCTGGCGTTTCTGGCCAATGGGCGTCTGGACAACTGGTCAGGCCGGGTGCGCGCGGGCGTGCGCCACGATAGCGGCAATGTTGACCGCCACGACTACAGCCTGGGCCTCGAGGTCACCCGCGCCCTCGCCGGTTGGGGGTTTGTAGGCGCGATTGATTACAATTTTTCGGAAGTGAACGGCGCTACGGGCCGTGACGAGCTGATCACCCGCGCGCGGGGCGAGCGCGAACGCGGCGAGCGCTGGACCAATTTCCTGGACGCCCGGTATGAGCGCGACCGGCTCTCCGGCTTTGAGTGGAAGACCTTCATGGGCGGCGGGATCGGTTACCGGGTCTACGCACGCGATGCGCTGTCCTGGACGCTTCGGGCCGCGCCCGGCGTGCGGCGCAGCCGTCTGGTCACCGGCGACACCAATACATTCGGAGCGCTGGATCTGGCGTCCGACTTTCAGGCCAGCCTGACCGACAGTATGCGCTTTACCGCCAACTCCAATCTTCTGCTCACCGATGGCGCGCAGGCCGACCAGACCCTGTCGCTGGCCACGGCTCTGGGGGCGGTGTGGTCTTTGGAGCTGCGCTACCGGTACCGCTACCAGTTCGAGCCTGAGCCCGGTTTCACAAATGGCGACAGCCGGGCCGATTTCTCGATTGTGCGCGAGTTCTAGTTTGGCGGCTCACGCCCCCAGGCCAGCGCCTCTGTGACGGCGCGCACATGGACCGCCGCCACGGCGTCATTGCCCGGTATGGCGCGCGCCGCCAGCGGCGCTCCAAAGCGCAAGCCATAGGTCTTGCCGCGCTGGGCGAGAAACGCGTGAAACACCGTCATATCGCGCAGTTCAATGCTGATCTGCGACAGGGCGTAGTACAAAAGCGGCATGCGCTGGCGCACGCCCAGCGGCACGACCGGCGCATCAAACCTTCGCGCCAGCGAGACGAAGGCCGGCGCCCAGTCCGGTTCGGTCATGGCGGGCTTTCGCCAGTCCCAGGGGGCCATGCGCCCGGCGGGAAACACCACCACACAGCGCCCGGCATTAAGCGCCTCCATGGCGGTGCGCAGCGTGTCGCGCGCGCTCGACCGGTCGCGTTCCTTCGTGCGCCATTCTACAGGGATCAGGCGCGGGGCGAGGCCCGGCGCCACGCGCAGGGCGTCGCGATTGGCGAAGAAGATCATGTCCGGGCGGCGCGCATGGAGCGCCTGCCATACCGCCACCCCGTCGGGCACGCCGCCGGGATGATTGGCCGCGATCATCACCGGCCCGGTAGCCGGGACCTGATCGAGCCCCTCCACCCGTACATCGAGGCGCAGATAATCCTGCGCCCAGGCGAACACCTCATCGGCGCCCAGGGTCTGGATGGCGCGGGTCATCGCCACCGCCCTATCATAGCCCAGAAGCGGAAAGCCCAGCGTGCGGGTCAGCGCCCATAATCGCCGCCGCGTGCGTAGGCGCGGGGCGCGCTCTGCGATCAGCGCGTCCACCACCGCGCGGGCCGGATCGGGTGTCATCTCCATGGCATCATCACGTAGCTGTGCTGGCGCAACGCGCAAGAGGCGCGTGACGCGCTGGCCTCGCGCCGCGCCGCGCGCTAAACCCGCGCGCCATGAGCCAGACGCCCGATCCTTCCACCTCCGCCGCCGCCCCGCGCCGCCTCTATGGCCGGGCCAAGGGCCATCCCTTGTCCGCCCGCCAGCAGGCGCTGGTGGAGGGGCTCGGCGAGCAGCTGACCTGGCCCGATGAGGGCGCGCTCGATCCGGCGGCCCTGCTGCCGGGTTTTGCCGCCCATGTGCTGGAGATCGGCTTTGGCGCCGCCGAGCATCTGATCGGCCAGGCGCAGCGCAATCCGGGGACCGGATATCTTGGCGTCGAGCCCTTCCTCAACGGCGTCGCCAAGGCGCTGGCGGGGATCGAGGATCACGCGCTCAAGAATGTGCGCGTCAAACGCGCCGACGCCCGCACCGAGATCGAGCGCATGCCCGATGGCGCCTTCGACCGTATCTATCTCCTGTTTCCCGATCCCTGGCCCAAATCGCGCCACGCCAAAAGGCGTTTCGTGCAGGCCGACACGGCGCGCGCGCTCGCCCGCCTTCTGAAGCCCGGCGGGACATTGCGCTTGGCCACCGATGTGCGCGCCTATGCCGACCACGCCTTGCCGATCCTTCTGGAGACGCCGGGCCTCAACTGGCTCGCCGATGGCCCGGACAGCTGGCGCGATAATCCCGCCGACCACATCATCACCCGCTACCAGTCCAAGCATCTGGGCGATATCGACCCGGTGTTCATGGATTTTGAGAAGCTTTAGTCGCCCCCAGCCGCTTCGCAACGCTGCCCGTAGGCTTCCGAATAGGGCCGCCCCCAGCAGGCCAGCATGGCGTCCACAATATCGAGGTTCGGCGGCTGGGTGATGAAATCCTCGCGAAACCGGATGTCGGGATGAGCCGCCATGACCTGGCGGCGGGCCTCCTGCTCCTCTTCACTGGGGACAAAGGCTGCAAGCTCCGCCCGTGCAGCTTCGGCGGCCTCCCGGTCGCCCTGAAGAAAGGCGATGGTGGCGTGCGCATATGCATTCCATGGCCCGTCGCCCGGCTGCTTGGAGGCGAGAAACCAGGCAATGGCGGTCTCGGCATCGCCGCCGGAGACATGCATCTGGCCAGCATGCCAGCGCAGGATCGTCAGGTAGCGGTCTTCCAGGCGCGGCGCAAAATGCAGATAGGTCTCGATCAGTATGGCGGCGGCGGGCCAGCACTCCGGCTCGCGCGCCACCAGCCGCCAGCCGCCCTGCATGTCCTGATCAAAGGCCCTCGGTCCCAGCCCGATCAGGCGGCTCAGTTCATCCTCATCCACGCCGCAGCCGCGCACGGTTTGCGCCCTCTCGCCGCCCATGGCGGCGAACAGGGCCGCGCCCGGCGGGGCGTCGAAGGGTTCAGGTTCGGCGGCGCCGGGCTGCAATGTCAGTAAGGCGGCGGCGATCAGGCTCAGCATGGCGTCCTCCCTCGGCGTTTCATGTGAATTCACTACACCTCGAACGCGAAACCCACGCAAGCGCCGCCCCGTTGCGCGCGCCGCCTTAAGCGCGTATATACGCGACCAACAAGTTCGATATGCCGGATGGCATGTTCGGGCGGCTCGGGTAACCGGGCCGCCCTTTTCGTTAGCCCGGCTGGCCGCAGGAGCCGTTTTGAAAACCCGCTCACCCCAGGATGTGCACATTCTCGAGCTCGCCGAGCCCGTCGCCGAGGCCCTGGGGCTGGAGATCGTGCGCGTGCGCGTGATGGGCGGCAAGAAGACCACCTGCCAGATCATGACCGAGCGCCATGATGGCGACGTGAACGTGGCCGATTGCGCGCGCCTGTCGCGCGCCCTGTCAGCCGTGTTTGAAGAGGTTGATCCGATCGCCGGCGAATATGATCTGGAAGTGTCCTCGCCGGGCATTGACCGGCCGCTGACCACGCTGGCCCACTTCGCCCGCTGGGAAGGCTTCGAGGCCAAGCTGGAGCTGGACCGTCTGGTCGAGGGGCGCAAGCGCTATCGCGGCCTGCTGGCCGGGGTCGAAGACAACGCCGTGCTGATCGATCTGGCCGGCGAAGAGGACACCGCCGTCATCCCGTTCGACTGGATCAGCGACGCCAAGCTGGTGCTCACCGATGCGCTGCTGGCGGAAAGCCTCAAAGGGCGCACGCCGCCTTCAGACGATATCGGCGGTGACGACGCCGGCGAGAACGATATGGGCGAGGGGGACGGCGCCAGGCCGGCCTCGGACGATTAACCGACAGAAGGAAGACACTCATGGCCATCGGGGTCAGCGCCAACAAGCTGGAAATCCTGCAGATCGCCCGCGCGGTCGCACAGGAAAAGATGATCGACGAGAAGATCGTCCTGGGCGCCATTGAAGAGGCGATTCAGAAAGCGGCGCGCTCGCGCTACGGCGCCGAGCTGGATATCCATTGCAAGATCAACTCCAAGACCGGCGAGATGCGGCTGACCAGCCGCACCACGGTTGTGGAAGAGGTCGAGAATGAGTCCCACGAGATCACGCTGGAGGCCGCCCGCAAGCGCGACCCGCAGGCCGAAATCGGGACCGTGTTCGAAGAAGAGCTGCCGCCGATCGAGTTCGGCCGTGTCGCCTCCCAGACCGCCAAGCAGGTGATCACCCAGAAGGTCCGCGAAGCCGAGCGCGAGCGCCAGTACGAAGAGTACAAGGACCGCGTGGGCGAGGTCATCAACGGCATCGTCAAGCGCGTCGAGTACGGCAATGTCATCGTCGATCTGGGCAAGGCCGAGGGCATTATCCGCCGCGCTGACGGCATTCCGCGCGAGGCGCTGCAGAATAATGACCGCGTGCGCGCCTATATCTATGACGTGCGCCCCGAAGTGCGCGGGCCCCAGATTTTCCTGTCGCGCGCCCATAACGACTTCATGTCCGCCCTGTTCGCCCAGGAAGTGCCCGAAGTCTACGAAGGCGTCATCGAGATCCCGCGCGTTGCGCGTGATCCGGGCAGCCGGGCCAAGATCGCCGTCATCTCCAATGACAGCTCCATCGATCCGGTGGGCGCGTGCGTGGGTATGCGCGGCTCGCGCGTGCAGGCCGTGGTCAACGAGCTGGCGGGCGAGAAGATCGACATCATCCCGTTCAACCCCGATCCGGCGACCTTCATCGTCAACGCGCTGCAGCCCGCCGAAGTCTCCAAGGTGGTGCTCGACGAGGAATCCCAGCGCATCGAAGTGGTGGTGCCTGACGACCAGTTGTCGCTGGCCATCGGCCGGCGCGGCCAGAATGTGCGTCTGGCCAGCCAGCTGACCGGCTGGTCCATCGACATCCTCACCGAGGTCGAGGAATCTGAACGCCGCCAGAAGGAATTCGCCACACGCACCGCCCTGTTCCTCGAGGGGCTGGATGTGGACGAGGTGATCGCCCAGCTGCTGGCCACCGAAGGCTTCGGCGATATGGAAGACATCGCCTATGTCGATCTTGACGAGATCGCGGTGATCGAGGGCTTTGACGACGCCACGGCGTCCGAAATCCAGACCCGCGCGCGCGAATGGCTGGACCGTCAGGCCTCCGAGCAGGATGCCCGCCGCACCGAGCTGGGCGTGGAAGACGAACTCCTGGAGATCGAGGGCATCACCCTGCCGCTGGCCGTGCGCCTGGGCGAAAACGACGTCAAGAACGTCGAAGACCTCGCCGGCCTGACGCCGGACGATCTGCGCGGCTGGTACGAGACCCGCGATGGCGAGCGGGGGCGCGAGCCGGGCATGCGGGACGGTCTGGAGGTGGACGCCGCCGAGGCCGAGGCCCTGATCATGCGCGCGCGGGTCGCTGCGGGCTGGATCGAGGCCGAGGCGCTCGAGCCGGAAGTTGAAGAGGTTGAAGACGCCGCCGAAGAGGACGCCGAGGTGTCCGACGCGGATCTCGATGGTCTCGATCTGTCCGATCTCGAGGCCGAGGCTGCGCGCCTGGGCGTCGATCTGAATGAGTTGCTGGGCGATGACGCCGGTGGCGCGGCCAGTGACGAGGACGCAGCAGACGGCGAGGAGGACGACGCCAAATCGTGAGCCGCGGAGCGCGCACAAGCCGGGTCAAGACGGTGCGCGAGCGCCGTTGCGCCGTCACCGGAGAGGTGCTCGGCGAGGCCAGCCTCTTGCGCGTCGCCCTGGCGCCCGGCGGGCAGGTGGTTCCGGACGTCTCCGCCCGCCTCCCCGGACGGGGCGCCTGGGTGAAGGCGGACCGCGCCACGCTGGATCAGGCGGCGAGACGCAAGGCCTTTCACCGCGCCTTCGGCGAGCCGGTGGAGGTCCCCGTCGACCTGGCCGGCCAGTTCGAGGCGCAGCTAGAGGCGCGCGCCTTGTCAGCGCTCGGTCTCGCGCGGCGTGCGGGACGGCTCGCAATGGGTTATGATGCGGTGCGTCTCGCGCTGCAGAAGGGTCCCGATCCGGCGTTGCGGATCGAGGCGAGCGACGGCGCGGCGGACGGGCGCGGCAAGCTGGACGCGCTCGCGCGCGCAGCCCGCCCGGGCCTGGCGACGGTGTCATGTTTCAGCGCCGAGGCGCTGGGCGCGGCGCTGGGACGGTCCGGCGTCGTGCATCTGCTTCTGGCTCAGGGGCCCGAAGCGCAGAGTTTTAAAGGTCTGGTCAGCAAGCTGGCCGGCTTTCGCGACCTCGATCCGGCTGCGCGCCCGTAAAGGCGCACAGGACGGTTGATCCGCCGGGCGAGGCGGCTAGTTTAGCGGGCCTTCGGGCGGGGCGCAGGGCGCGTCCCTACGGGTGGCCCATTTTGCATATGACGGCGGGCAGCACGCGGCGGCTGCCGCCGTCTCACACGGACTGCCGCGGCAAGGACGCTTATGAGCGACGCTGACGAACGTAACACCTCGGGCCGTAAACCCCTCTCCCTCGGTGGAGGCTCCACACCGTCCGGCACGGTGCGCCAGAGCTTTCCGCGCGGGCGCCAGAAGGCGGTGGTGGTCGAGAAGAAGCGCAAGCGCCCCGGCACGCCGGGGGCGCCGGGCGCGGCTGGCGCCAAGGAAGCCCCTGCGCCGGCCGGCAAGCCGGGCATGTCCGACAAGGACCGCACGCGCGCCCTGATCGCGGCCAAGGCCAAGCAGATGGGCCTGTCCGAAGAGGAGCTGCTCAAGCGCCAGGCCGCCATCCAGCGGGCCCGGGCCGAAGCGGAAACGCGCGACGCCCAGAAGCGCACCGAGGAAGAAGAGCGCGCGCGCCGTCAGGACAGCGAGATGCGCGCGCTGGAAGAACAGCGCGAGCGCGAGGAAGCCGAGCGCGTGGCGCGTGAAAACGCCGCCAAGCGCCGTGACGCTGAACCGGAAGCGGACGCTGCCGAAGACGCATCCGGCACAGCGCTCGATCCGGCGGATATCCCGGTGGAGCCCTCGGGCAAGCCGCAGCGCAAGGCGGACAAGCCCGACAAGGCGCGCGATCGCAGCGAGCCTGAAGACGATGGCGACATGCTGCGCAAGCTGGGCGGCCGGGTCAAAGAGAAGAAGGCCGAGCCCGCCGACAAGACGGGTTCGGGCCGCGCCGGGCGCGATTCCCGGCGTCATACCGGCAAGCTGACCATCCAGAATCTGGTGGAGGACGATGAGGGCCGTCAGCGCTCGCTCGCCTCCATGCGCCGCGCGCGAGAACGTGAAAAAATGCGCCGGTCTCAGCTGGGCCAGGGCCGCGACAAGGTCGCGCGCGAAGTGGTGGTGCCCGAGGCGATCACCATTCAGGATCTCGCCCAGCGCATGGCCGAGCGCGCCGCCGACGTGGTGAAATACCTCATGACCCAGGGCCAGATGCTCCGGGCCAACGATGTGATCGACGCCGATACGGCCGAACTGATCGTCGAGGAATTCGGCCACACGGTGCGGCGCGTGTCGGAATCCGACGTGGAGGTGGGCTTCATCTCCAAAGAGGATGATGACGGCGTGAAGAAGCCGCGCCCGCCCGTGGTCACGGTCATGGGCCATGTCGACCACGGCAAGACATCCCTGCTGGACGCGCTGCGCCAGACCGATACCGCCGCCGGCGAGGCCGGGGGCATCACCCAGCATATCGGCGCCTATCAGGTGCAGCTCATAGGCGGCGAGCGCATCACCTTCCTGGATACGCCCGGTCACGCGGCGTTCTCCTCGATGCGGGCGCGCGGCGCCCAGGCCACCGATATCGTCATTCTGGTGGTGGCCGCTGATGACGGCGTCATGCCGCAGACCGTCGAGGCCATCAAGCACGCCAAGGCGGCCGAGGTGCCGATCATCGTGGCGGTCAACAAGATCGACAAGCCCGACGCCACCCCGGACAAGGTGTTGCAGGAATTGTTGCAGCACGAAGTGTTCGTGGAATCCATGGGCGGCGACGTGCAGGCGGTGAGTGTCTCTGCGCTCAAGAAAATGGGCCTGGACGAGCTGACCGAAGCGATCAATCTGCAGGCCGAACTGCTGGAGCTGAAAGCCAATCCCGACCGCCAGGCCGAAGGTGTGGTGATCGAATCCCAGAGCGACAAGGGCCGCGGCCCGGTGGCTACGGTTCTGGTCAAGCGCGGCACGCTGAAGCGCGGCGATATCGTCGTGGCCGGCGCCCAGTGGGGCAAGGTGCGGGCGCTGAACAATGAGCGCGGCCAGCAAATGTCCGACGCCGGCCCGTCCCTGCCCGCCGAGATCCTGGGTCTCGACGGTGCGCCGGAGCCTGGCGAAGTGTTCGCCGTGGTCGAAAACGAAGCGCGTGCGCGTGAGCTGGTCGATTATCGCCAGCGCATGATGCGCGACCGCTCGGCGGCCTCGCGCACCAGCGTGGGCGCCTCGCTTGAACAGATGATGGCCCGCCTGCAGCAGGCCGAAGTCACCGAAATGGCGCTTCTGGTCAAAGCCGATGTGCAAGGGTCAGCCGAAGCCATCAGCGGCGCCATGGAGATGCTGGGTAATGAGGAGGTGCGCGCGCGCATCATCCATTCCGCCCCCGGCGGGGTGTCGGAGAGCGATGTGCTGCTCGCGGCCGCCTCGAACGCGCCGATCCTGGCCTTCAACGTGCGCGCCAACAAGCAGGCGCGCGAGCTGGCCGAGCGCGAGGGCGTGGAAATCCGGTATTACTCGGTGATCTACAACCTGCTCGACGATGTGAAGGCGGCGCTGGAAGGCCTGCTGACGCCCGGACAGCGCGAGACCTTCATCGGTTATGCCGAGATCAAGGAAGTCTTCTCCATCACCCGTGTCGGCAAGGTGGCCGGTTGCCGCGTCACCGAAGGCGTGGTCAAGCGCGGCTGCGGCGTACGCCTGCTGCGCGACGACACAGTGCTGCACGAAGGCAAGCTGTCCACGCTCAAGCGCTTCAAGGATGAAGTGCCTGAAGTGCGCGCCGGCGTGGAATGCGGCATGGCGTTCGAGAAATATGAGGACATCCAGGTGGGCGACCTCATCGAGTGCTTCCAGGTCGAGGAGTTCAAGCGTTCGCTCTAGGGCGGACGCTGTCTCCCGCGTGAGGGGGCTGTGTTGACCACGCCGGTCCTGGTCATCGATACGGCGGGGCCATGGTGCGCCTGCGCGCTGGAGGCAGGCGGCCTGGTGCGGGTCCGGGCGCACGATATCGGCCGCGGCCATGCCGAAGTGCTGGCGCCCTGGGTGGGCGCGCTTCTCGATGAGGCGGGGTGCGCCCCGCGTGATCTGCATCGCATCGGCGTCAATGTCGGCCCCGGCGGGTTCGCCGGCGTGCGCGTGGGCGTCGCCTTTGCGCGCGGTCTGGCGCTGGCCTGCGGGGCGCAGGCGGTGGGCGTCGGCGCGCTGGACGCCTGGGCGCTGCACGCCGATCCTGACCGGGCCGGCGATGTTCTCTGCGTACATGACGCCAGGCGCGGCGAGCTGATCTGGCGGCTGTTCCGCAAAGGCGTCCCTCTAAATGACTCTCAGCGCGGTGATCTGGACGCGGCCCGCGCCGCGCTCAGCGCCGCGCCGGGCGCGCGCCTGGCCGGTTCCGGCGCAGCCCTGCTGGGCGGGCCTGAATTTGATCCCGAACCGCCGCTTCACGCTTTGCTGAGCCTCGCCCGCGCAGCGCCCGCCGATGCGCCGCCCCCCGCCCCGGTCTATGCCCGCGCGCCCGACGCCAAGCTGGCTGGCGGAGCGGACCTGGCATGAGCGTGCAGATCTCCGCCTGCGGACCCGGCTCCGAAGCTCTGCTGGCGGCGCTGCACGCGCGCTGCTTTTCTGAATGCTGGAACGAGGCGGAGATGGCGGGTCTGCTCGCCAGCCCGGGCGTCAGTGCGCTGGTGATCGAGGAGGAGGGCGAGCCGGCCGGCCTGGCCCTCATCCGGGTGGTGCTGGATGAGGCTGAGCTTCTGACCCTGGGCGTATTGCCGGACCGGCGCGCCCGCGGCCATGGCCTGGCCTTGCTCGCCGCCACCGAGACCGCCGCCCGCAAGGCCGGAGCCGCCCGCCTGTTTCTGGAGGTCTCACACGTCAATGCGCCCGCCGCTGGTCTGTATCAGCGCGCCGGATACGTTCAGGTGGGCGAGCGCAAACGCTATTACCGCGACGGGGCCGATGCACGGGTTCTGGCGCGTGATCTGTAATGACCCTACTCCCTTTGGGATGGACAGGCTGCAAGGGCGGAGCGTATCTAGGGGGTTCAGCCGCGCCAGCGCGCCAGACCCGCAGCGAGGACGCCCATGACCGACCGGATCGAACAGCTGTGCGTGGACAAGGGTCTGCGCATGACCGAACAACGCCGCGTGATCGCGCGCGTCCTGTCACGCGCCGATGACCATCCCGACGCCGAAGAGCTGCACCGCCGCGCCAACGAGATCGACAAGGGCATCTCGCTGGCGACCGTGTACCGCACCGTGCGCCTGTTCGAGGACGCCGGCATTATCGAGCGCCATGATTTCCGCGACGGCCGCTCGCGCTATGAGGAATCGCCCGAGGATCACCACGACCATTTGATCGACATGAATTCGGGCGAGGTGATCGAGTTCTACGACGAGGAAATCGAACGCCTGCAGGAAGCCATCGCCCGGCGCCTGGGCTACAAGCTCGTCGATCACCGGCTGGAGCTCTACGGCGTGAAGCTGAAGGACGGGGCGTAGGGGCGGCGCACCTCCCCGCTCTTGCATCGCGAGGCGTCAATGCCCATAACGCAAGGCTGACGCGGGGCCCCACGGGCCTTGCTCTGGCTGTAGGTGACATGTCACGCCGGCGAGGAGGCCGGCCGCGCCCATGACCGAGACTGCGAACGCCGCCGGTGAAAAGCCGCGCAAACGCCTGTTCATCAAGACCTATGGCTGTCAGATGAACGTGTACGACTCCGAGCGTATGCGTGATCTTCTGACGCCGCTGGGCTATGAGCCGGCTGAAGCGCCCGAGGGCGCGGACCTGGTGATCCTCAATACCTGCCATATCCGCGAAAAGGCGGCCGAGAAGGTGTATTCCGAGCTTGGCCGGCTGAAGATACTCAAAGACGAGAAAACCGCGTCGGGCGGCGCCATGACCATCGCCGTGGCCGGGTGCGTGGCTCAGGCCGAAGGCGCGGAGATCCGCCGCCGCGCGCCGGCAGTGGATCTGGTGGTGGGGCCGCAGGCCTATCACAAGCTGCCCGAGTTTATCGCCAGCGTGCATCGTGACCGGGGCGACGCGCTGGAGACCGAGTTCGAGGTTGAAGACAAGTTCGACGCTTTGGCTGTCCCCGCCCGCCAGGTGGATGGCTACACGGCTTTTGTCACCGTGCAGGAAGGCTGCGACAAGTTTTGCACCTTCTGCGTGGTGCCCTATACGCGCGGCGCCGAATGGTCGCGCCCGGTGGATCAGGTCCCCGCCGAGGTGCGCGCCCTGGTCGCCCAGGGCGTGCGCGAGGTGACGCTGCTGGGTCAGAACGTCAACGCCTATCATGGCGCGCCGCCCGCCGGGCGCGAAGCTGACGGGGGGGGGGGGCTGGGCACGCTGGTGCGCCATCTGGCGCGCATAGACGGGCTGGCGCGCATCCGCTTCACCACCTCCCATCCGCGCGACATGGATGAAGCCCTCATTCAGGCTTTCGCCGATACGCCGGCCGTCATGCCCTATTTCCATCTGCCGGTGCAGTCGGGGTCGGATCGCATTCTCAAAGCCATGAACCGCAAGCACACGGCGGAAGAGTATCTCGCCATCATCGAGCGCCTGCGCGCGGCGCGGCCGGATATGGCGATCTCCGGCGATATGATTGTCGGCTTTCCCGGCGAGACCGAGGCGGATTTCGAGGCCACCCTGGAGCTGGCGCGCGCGGTGAAGTACGCCGCCTGCTTCTCATTCAAGTACTCGCGCCGTCCCGGCACGCCGGGCGCGGCCATGGCCGGCCAGGTGGACGAGGCGGTGAAAGCGGAGCGCCTGGCGCGCCTGAACGCGCTGCTCAGCGAGCAGCAGACCGCCTTCAACCTGTCCATGACCGGCCGGCGCCTGCCGGTCCTGTTTGACCGTGAAGGCCGCAATCCGGGCCAGATTGGCGGCCGCAGCCCCTATTTGCAGGCGGTCCATTGTGACGGCCCGGTCAGCCTGATCGGCCAGATCGCCGAGGTGGAGATCACCGGCGCCAGCCAGAACGCCCTGTCCGCCCGACTGGTCCCGGGGGAGACGCGCGCCGCGTGAGCCGAAGTCCCAAATCACGCCCCCCGGCCAGCCGCCCGCCCGCCCGCGAGGGCCGCCGCCTGCCAGCAGAAACCGTGCATTTTGATGATGCGGCGCTGGTGCGCGCGCTCGCCGGGCCGGGCCATGAGAATTTCGCCGTGCTGGAGGCCGAGCTCGGCGTACGCGTCGAGGCGCCCGGCGGCGGCCAGATCCAGATCATGGGCGAGGAGGCGCGCGCCCGCATCGACGCCTCGCGTGTCCTGCATGCGCTCTATGCCCGCCTGAGCGAAGGCTTATCAATCGATCCGCCCGCCGTGCGCGCCGCCTGCCGCATGGCTGATGACCCTGCAGCCGAGGCGATTGACGCGATCATCCGCGTGCCGCGCGGCGCCAGCTTCGCCGCCCGCACTGACGGGCAGGCGAGCTATGTGCGCGCGCTCAAGAACGCGCTGGGCTATGACATGGTGTTCGGCGTGGGTCCGGCGGGCACGGGCAAGACCCTGCTGGCGGTGGCCTATGGCGCCGGCCAGCTCGCCGAAGGCGCTGTGGAGCGCCTGGTGATCACCCGCCCCGCCGTGGAGGCGGGCGAGCGCCTGGGCTTCCTGCCGGGCGATCTGACGGAGAAGATTGATCCCTATCTCCTGCCGATCTGGGACGCGCTGCGCGATGCGCTGGGTCAGCGCCTGTCGGAGAAATACCGCGAAGAGGGCCGGGTGGAGGTGGCGCCGCTGGCCTTCATGCGCGGGCGCACGCTGAACAAGGCCTTCGTCATCGTGGACGAGGCGCAGAACGCCACCATTCCGCAGATGCGCATGGTGCTCACCCGGCTGGGCGAAGGCTCGCGCATGGTGGTGACCGGCGATCCCACCCAGACTGATCTCAGGCGCGGCGAGCCGTCGGGCCTGGCCCATGCGCTGGGCATCCTCACCGGGGAGCCGCGCATCGCCATTCATCGTTTTACCCGGTCCGATGTGGTTCGCCACGGCCTGGTGGCCCGGATCGTCCACGCCTATGAGCGCGATGATGAGCGCCGGGAGACGGACCGCGCGTCATGAGCCTGGAGATTGTCATCGATGATCCCGCCTGGGAGGCGGTTTCAGGACTTGAGGCCTTGATCGCGCGCGTTGTGGAGGCGGGCCTGAAGCAATTGCCCGCGCCGCGCGACGGCGAGGCGGTGATCCTGCTCACCGGCGACGACAATGTGCAAGCGCTCAACGCCCGCTTCCGCGGCAAGGACAGCCCGACCAACGTGCTGTCTTTCCCCGCACCCGGGCGCGAAGGCTATCCCGGCGATGTGGCGCTGGCTTACGGGGTATGTGCGCGCGAGGCGCAGGCTGCGGGCAAGCGGCTCATCGATCACGCCGCGCATCTGGCCCTGCACGGCGTTCTGCATCTTAACGGGCTTGATCATGAAGAGGAGATAGCGGCGCGCGAGATGGAGCGGCTGGAGACAGCCGTGCTCGCCGGGTTCGGCATCGCCGACCCCTACGCTGCGGTGGAAGGACCATGACGGACACTGATACAGGCCACGGTCTGATTTCGCGCTTTACCGCCGTATTCCGGCGCACGCCCCACACCAACGGGGATTACGGACCGGTGATGACGCAGACCCTGTCCGGACCGGTCGAGGCGCCCGCGCCGGGCGGGGACATGTTCCTCAATCTGCGTGAGTTTCACACCAAGCGGGTCGAGGATGTGATGGTGCCGCGCGCGGACATCATTGCGGTGGAGATCGACACCCCGCTCACAGAGATCGCCCGGCTGGTCACCGAGGCGGGCCACTCACGTTTCCCGGTCTATCGCGAGACGCTCGATGATCCGGTCGGCGTGGTCCATATCCGCGACATTATCAGCTATCTGGTGCGCTATGCCGATGAGCCGGATGGCGACTGGGCCGAGGCGCGCATCCTGCCCGCCGTACGCCGCCCTCTTCTGTATGTGCCCGCCTCCATGCGCGCGCTGGACCTGCTTTTGCGCATGCAATCGCGGCGCATGCACATGGCGCTCGTGGTCGACGAGTTCGGCGGCACGGACGGCCTGGTGACGCTGGAGGATTTGATCGAGCCCATCGTGGGCGATATCGAGGACGAGCACGACGAGACCGAAGCCCCCTCCATCCGCCCCAAGGGCGTCGATTGCTGGGAGGTGGACGCCCGCGCGCCCATCGAGGAGCTGGAGCGCGAGCTTGGCCGGGAGGTGGCCACTGAAGCGGAAGAAGCCGATGTGGACACGCTGGGCGGGCTGATCTTCCGGCTGGCCGGCCGGGTGCCGGAACGCGGGGAGGTGTTATCCCACCCGTCAGGGTTCGAGTTTGAGATTCTCGATTCCGATCCCCGGCGTATCAAACGCATGCGCATCCGGCCGACTGTGCCTGCGCCGCCGGCCGATGACAGTGATACTGGCGGCGATACGGGCGGCGACCGGCGCGCCAGCTCGTGATGGCCCAGGATGCGCCTGTGCGCGCTTCAGCACGTGCGCGCCTGAGGCGGCTGCGCGCCCGCGGGCGCGCCCTGCGTGGGCTCCGCCTGCATGGCGTCCTGTTCGCAGCCGGCGCATTCGGCGTGCTCGCCCACGCACCCTTCCATTTTCAGCCCGCGCTCATCGCCGCCTATTGCGCGCTCATCTGGGCGCTGGACGGGGCGCAGCGGACGGCAGCGCCGGTCAGGGCGGGCTTTGCGCGGGCCTGGTCCTTCGCCGCAGGCCAGTTCCTGGCTGGAACCTGGTGGGTGGCCAACGCCTTTCTGGTGCAGGCGGAAGATTATGCTTGGCTGATCTGGGCGCCGCTCATCCTCTTGCCCGCCGGCCTCGCCCTGTTCTGGGGCGCTGCGGGCGCGGTCTATGCCCGGATCGCGCCGCGCGGCGTCCACCGCATCACCGTGTTCGCCGCCGCTGTCATGGTCGTGGAGCTGGGCCGGTCGGTGGTGTTGAGCGGGTTCCCCTGGAATCTGCCCGGCCATGTCTTCGCCGCGGGCGGCGCGGTCAGCCAGATCGCCAGCGTGATCGGCGCCGCAGGCCTGTCGGCGCTGGTGCTGTTCGCCTTCGCCGCGCCCGCAGCGTTGATCGGGCGTGGACCCAAGCTGGCGCGCGCCATGCCCCTGGTGCTGGGGATTGTTCTGCTGGCGGGCGCGTGGGGCTGGGGCGCGCAGCGCCTGTCCGACGCCCGGATGACCGCCACCGGCCAGACCGTGCGCGTGGTGCAGATCAATATCGAGCAACGCGACAAGACCTACGCCGTGCGCCGCGAGATATTGCAGCGCTATCTCACCCTGTCATCCGCGCCCGGCGTGGAGGATGTCTCGGCCATTGTCTGGCCTGAAGGCGCCGTGCCGGGCTTCCTGCTCCATGAACCCGATCTGCTGGCCGATATCCGCCGGGCTTTGCCGGAAGGCGCGCTCCTGCTGACTGGCGTAACGCGCGCTGAGCGCGGCGCGCCCGGCGCCCCTGACCTGTATTTCAACTCGATGGCCGCCCTGCGTATGGACGCCGACTGGATGGAGATCGAGGCGGCCTATGACAAGGTGCGCCTTGTGCCGTTCGGGGAGGGCAATCCGCTGGCGCCGCTGACAAGGCTGATCGGGTTCGACACCCTGTCCAGCCTGGTGCCGTTCTACACGCCGGGGGCGGGCGCGCGCACGCTGATCCTGGATGGTCTTGGTCCGTTTGCGCCGCTGATTTGTTACGAGGTGATATTCGCGCGTTTTGCGCCGCGCGGGGCCGAGCGGCCCCATTGGCTGGTGAATATTTCCAATGATTCGTGGTATGGATCGTCTTCGGGACCGCGCCAGCATCTCAACCAGGCGCAGTACCGGGCCTTGGAAGAGGGCTTGCCGCTCGTGCGGGCCGCCTCAAACGGCGTTTCGGGACAGATTGACCCCTATGGTCGCATTGAGCACGCTCTCACAGTTGATGCGGAAGCATTTATTGACGTAGTGTTGCTGGAGAGACTGGACGACACCCCCTACGCCCTTTACGGAAATGGCCCATGGGGCATCGCGTTTTTGAATCTCCTTGCGTTGAATAGCGTCGTTGCTTGGTTACTGTTTCGCCGGAGGTTCGACACACGAATGCCGCATTGCACCGTATGATTGAATGCAGCAGGATCACACGGTCCGGCGCTGAAGACAGGAAAAGCCCATTATGAGCGTAAATCCCCGTGGCCCCAACGCCGTAGATCGTCATGTTGGCTCGCGCGTGCGTCTGCGCCGCCAGCTTCTGAATATGAGCAGGAAAAGCTGGGCGATGAGCTGGGCGTGACTTTCCAGCAAATACAGAAGTATGAGCGCGGCACCAATCGTGTGGGCGCGGGGCGTTTGTGGCTGATGGCGCGGGTGCTCGATGTGCCGGTGTCCTTCTTTTATGACGGCGTGTCTGAAGCGGCCGCCCAGCCTGGTTTTTCCGAAGGCGACCAGACCCCGATCGTGGACGATTTCATCCAGTCGGCCGATGGCGTGGCGCTGGCCCAGGCCTTTGCGCGCATCAAGGACGGCAAGGTGCGCCGCCGGATTCTGGAGCTGGTGCGCACACTGGCCGCTGAAGAAGCCGAAGCGGCGGCCGCCAAAGTGGACGAGGCCTGAGGCGCGCGCCGGGCTGGCGACGGCCCGGCTTCGCCAACCGGCTTGCAATTGCGGCGGGGATAGGCTTTAAGCCCTCCATATAAAGCAATCTTTATATGGAGCATCCCGCGTGGCCCGAACTTCCTATCTCTTCACCAGCGAAAGCGTTTCCGAAGGTCACCCGGACAAGGTGTGCGACCGCATCTCCGATACGGTGGTGGACCTGTTTCTGGCGCGTGACCCGGTGGCGCGGGTGGCGTGCGAAACGCTGACCACCACCAACCGCATTGTGCTGGCCGGCGAAACCCGCTGCGCCGCCGACGTCCCCGGCGAAGAGATCGAAGCGGCCGTGCGCGCCGCCGTGCGCGATATCGGCTATGAGCAGGACGGCTTCCACTGGGAAACCGCCAACTTCGCCAATTATCTGCACGAACAGTCCGCCGACATCGCCCAGGGCGTTGACGAGGGCACCGGCGCCTACAAGGAAGAGGGCGCGGGCGACCAGGGCATCATGTTCGGCTTTGCCTGCGACGAGACGCCCGAGCTGATGCCTGCGCCGATCACCTATTCCCACCAGATTCTCAAAGAGATGGCCCGCCTGCGTAAATCCGGCGAGCGGCCCGAGTTCGAGCCTGACGCCAAGTCCCAGGTGACCCTGCGCTATGAAAATGGCCGCCCGGTCGCGGTGACCAGCGTGGTGGTCTCCACCCAGCACAAGGATGGCGTCTCGCTCGACACGGTGCGCGAGCTGGTGCGTCCGATCGTCAAACAGGTCCTGCCCGAGGGCTGGTTCCCGCCCGAGGACGAGTTCTACGTCAACCCGACCGGCAAGTTCGTCATTGGCGGACCCGATGGCGATGCCGGCCTGACCGGCCGCAAGATCATCGTGGACACCTATGGTGGCGCGGCGCCCCATGGCGGCGGCGCGTTCTCGGGCAAGGATCCCACGAAGGTGGACCGCTCGGCGGCCTATGTGGCGCGCTATCTCGCCAAGAACGTGGTGGCCGCGGGTCTCGCAAAGAAGTGCACCATCCAGCTCTCCTACGCCATCGGCGTGGCCAAGCCGCTCTCGGTCTATGTCGACCTGCACGGCACGGGCGAGATCGGTGAAGCGGTGCTGGAAAAGCGCCTTCCGGAGATGGTCAATCTATCCCCGCGCGGCATCCGCACCCATCTGGGCCTCAACCGGGCGATCTATGCGCGCACGGCGGCCTATGGCCATTTTGGCCGCACGCCCGACGCCGATGGCGGCTTCTCCTGGGAGAAGACCGATCTGGCCGAGCAGCTGAAATCCCTGACCTGATGATCTGATTGGCGCGTTCTGTCCGGCGCGCCAGCCGCGAACTGTGAACGCCCCCCCGGCCATCCGGGGGGGGGTTTTACATTAAGCCCGGCGGGTAATAAATGGGGGAGCCCGGGCCCCAGGGCCGGGCC